>NZ_JBFSRZ010000095.1:0-7022 GCF_041466065.1 Vibrio sp. 10N.239.312.C11 | reverse complement strand
CCGTCCCGTGTTTTTTGACTTTCCATTCACCTTCGCCATAAACCTTAAGGCCAGTCGCATCAATCCAAAAGGTCAAAGAACCGCGGTTAATGAGTGATTGGTTGTATTGCTTCCAGTTGGTTGTTTTGTAACGAGGTTTAGGCATAGGGCTACGAGAGGGAGTGAATGTAGCTGATCAGATCGTAGGTTTTAGGTTTAGTTCCAATGAATTACGCAACAAAGCCTTCCATTCATAATCATTGGCAGGAAGGCCTTCGCTAAGGTCTGAGTCGAAATATCGAGTAAAAATGCAAATGTTTTTTTCATTCCCCTGTGTTTCGATTGTCAGTTTTGTCTTTATTTTCAAAATTATATACAATAGGACTAGCGAGCGTGACTGCAAAATCGTGATTATAGGATAGTTAGAAAATATGATAATGAATTTAATCTATGGTCTAATTTCATTGTAAATGTAAGAAGTCACGCTGTCTTTGAAAGTTGACCAACTAAAACAGCATGACTGGGGGTTCTTTGTTTAGGAATGAATACTAATTCCTGAATACAGCTCGCTCATCGTTAAAGAATCAAAAAACAACGTAAAAAATCACGTTCTTTCCCTATGAATAATATTTAATTTTCGAAAACACACCTAAATACGAACACTCTTCAGAAACTCCACAGAAAAATTAAATTATACACCAACCAAGCCATTCAAATCGGACCAAAACAATGGGCATTTAGGACTTAACATCTTATTTATTAGAATCTTAAATAATAACAAATAGAATACAACACATCGGATTTGTTATTTATAAATATCAAATTACTATCTCGCCGCTCAATAATTTCTAACCAAAAAATAAACAATAAAAAGGTATTAACATGTCTATAACTTTTCAAGGTAACCCCGTTTCAATCTCAGGTCTATTTCCTAAACCTAATCAAGTAGCACCAAGTTTTACTCTCTGCGACAAAGAATTAAATAGCCTAACCTTAGAAAGCCTAAAAGGGAAAAATGTCTTATTAAATATTTTCCCTAGCATTGACACCCCAGTTTGTGCTGCAAGCGTTCGTACATTTAACGAGAAAGCCGCTAATTTAAACAATACAATCGTATTATGTGTTTCTGCTGATCTACCCTTTGCTATGAATCGTTTTTGTGGTGCAGAAGGCATTGATAATGTAACAACCGCTTCTTTCTTCAGAGAGTCATCATTCACTGAAAACTACGGTGTAAACTTAAATGAAGGTGCGCTTGAAGGATTAGCTGCGAGAGCTGTTATCGTTATCGGTCAAGATGGTATAGTCAAACATAGCGAATTGGTTTCTGAAATTACTACTGAACCAAACTATGAATCTGCGCTAGCGGTTTTATCATAATCATGCGTAAACTACTTATTGTTGCTGCCACCCTTTATTCAATAAACGCCTTCGCAAAGTTTGAAACTACTGAAGACGATGCTGGATTTGGAGAGACACAAGTCGTCACACTTGATAACACCACAAAGTTTGATCTGATTGGTACACCATTAGAAGTAGGCGATTTATTGCCTTCGGCTAAGATGTTGACTTCAGATTTAGAAAGCTATGATACTAGTGCGCAAAGTAAATCGATCAAAATTTATAGCATATTGACATCTGTTGATACACCTGTTTGTGTTCAACAAGCTATTGAGCTTTCTCAATACATAGAAAGCAACCATCACAAACTTCAAGACATTGAATTTTATGCAGTCAGTGCGGATACTCCTTTTACTCAACAGCGGTTCATTAGAGAGCATTCTCTTGACGGAGCGACATATCTTTCTGACTCTTCGGAACATAAGTTTGGCCTCAATACAGGAACTCAAATTAAGCAGTTAGGCTTACTTAGTCGAAGTATTATTGTAGTGGGTATGAATAACCAAGTCATTTATACCCAAAGAGTACCTGAACTTACAACTATCCCTAGTTTAGAACGAGCAGTGAAAGTTGCGTTAGAAAACCGCTAGACTCCGGAAATATATAAGGGGCATTAGCCTCTTATATATTACCCAAATTCCAATTATATAAATAACAATCAATAATGAAAACCATAAAAAAACAAAATATATTTATAGGGTTGTTAATCCTGGTATCATTAGGTGCTCTTAAACTAAAAGAATCATCTATATTAGAAGCATTAGTAGAAGAAATTTTAATTGAAAATTATATAATAAAATCAAAATACAACATGGCACTCCATCATTTCATTAAATAATATCAACTTAGTTACAACTGCCTCTCTCCAATAGTACACCGATGCAATCCCATAGATTAGTCAAGTAGAGTCGATATCATTATACATACGAACTCACAAGAGGAAGGCATCAACGCATCTCAATGAAACCAGACACATAAATGGAAGTAACTGTGCTGATTTAAGTATACCTTTCAAAGTTCTCGTTAAAAAACAAAGCAAAATTGCCCTCAACGCCTATAATCAATTCTTATTATAAACTCGAGTTCATACTATTTTACTAGTTGTTGTCTATTGAATAATTTGGTAAGTTTGTAATATTTCATTTAAAAACAACACCAAGTATAGGTATGCAGCTATCTATGTGGGATTTTAGACCTCATGAACACTCTCAACTTCGAAATAAAATATCAGGTGAAGAAAAGAGACTAACAAAAACAGAAAGCCAGTTATTATTGCTCTTACTGTCGAATAACCATCGAGTCGTAACTAAATCTGAAATTCACAAAAAAATTTGGCCGGGGAAATTTGTTTCAGATGCCAGTATCACACACGCCATTGCATCATTACGTTTAGCTTTGAATGATACAGTGGAAGCACAATGTATCATTCGAACCGTACCTAAAGCCGGTTACTTTGTCGCTTATAATAAAATAGCTCTAGTTTTAACTAACCAAGCCCAACCCGAGACTAGGCGACCTGATAAGGTAGTGGCTTTTAAGCTTAAATGTTCTTGGCAAGCTGGCGTAATAGTTTTATTAGTCAGCATGAACTGTTTACTGTTTTGGTTTTTGTTCATACCTTCACAAAGCGAACCTAAACTGAACATGTCAAGGTTGAACTCTCAAACTAACACCTTTACGATCAAGAACAACGATTTTCATAGTCAACAACTCTTAGAACAGCTGATTAGGCACCCTACTTTAAACAATGTGAATTTTTATATTGCTTCAAATAAAACTAGGATTTATGTAAGTTGCATTCACCAGAATGCATCATCACCTTACGGCCAAAGCATCAACTTTTCCATTGATGTTAAGCGCGCTATAGAGGGGATTAGCAATGATATTGTACAAAAATGCCAATAAACACTATTTGCTTAGCGTTGTCTTTTTACTTGCCTTGTTGCCTATTCAAATTTTTCTCAATGCATCGTTTATTCCTAGTTTTGCTCAAAACGTTAATACCCAAATAAGTAAAACAGTTCTGACTTACGGTGAGCAAATGGGAGATAAGAAATACAGAAAAATCGACTATCACTTAAAACCTTATCTATGGAACCGATTTCTATTAATGGCTTCTATCCATTTCGACAATGGAAAAAAACTGGACACACAATTTCTTATTACCTTTTGGCCGAAATCCATTTATTCCATAAAATATATAAATCAACTGGTTAACACTCCAGAAACAGAATATTTTGATTTACCAGAGCAACATGCGCTCTTTGATGGCGGCGAAGAAAATTTTCAAACTTTGTTAGAAACCTCCCACCAATATTGTTACATCCAACTGTCGAACAACTCAGTTCAATGTGTCAATATATCTGAAAATAAAGAAAAAATTGACGTCAATGACAAGAAAACAACATAGCATGTGGATATTTAATCCAACCCTTAGGCGCCAGCTAACTAACCAAAGTAATGGGGAGAGCAAAAAATTGCACTCTACAGATTGCAAAATTTTAGAGCTTTTATGTCAAAATCAAGGCGAAACCGTTTTAAAAAGTACCCTAATCGACGTGGCTTGGCCAGGGCGAGTCGTCTCGCAAGCTAGTTTAACTCAGTCTATAGCCCACCTACGTATAGCTTTAGGTGACAATGGCCGACAACAAAATATTATAAAAACAGTCCCAAAGCATGGTTATTTACTGGTAAGCAACATAATAAGCCTTGAGGTGCCAATAGTTCTTGAACAAAACAACTCATCAACACCTAGTTCAGAAATAATCCCAGACACTCTCCAACCTCAAGACCATGAGAAGACCAGTCTATCGGCCCATCTACAATACCTTCAAAGATTCATTCTATTGACTCTCTCACTGTTATTTTTAGTTAGTCTCACTTGGTTAACGCGGATCATATATTACAATAGCACCACAGATCGTATTCAATGGAACCAGCGTGAACATTTGGGCGTAACGTACTATTTTACTGATACTAAAAATGGAGATAAACGTTTCAATGACCTCAAAGGGAGATACTCAAGTGACTTACGTATGCTCTATATTTCTGAAAACCCTGAGCAACTCTATGTATCGTGTGTTTATCAACCTAATAATTTACATGAACACAACACAATGAATTTTAGTTTTTCCCGAGACTATTCAATCGAGCAAGTAAGAGAGGAAATTAATGAACAATGTCGGTAAAGCCATTATTTTTCTGGTCTTGGCAAATATACTCGTCATTACGTTTATCTCATGGATAAATACCCTTAATCATCCTCTATTCTTAGATGGTCGAAACAACATCATGTTATTTTCTCATGGTCGTACATATAAAAAATTTGAAGTCGACTCCTTCAAAGAAGTAATTACCGTAGATCATCTGTGGGGAGGAGTTCACGATGCGCATTGTAGCTTATTATCCGAAGGCGAAAACAAAGCCCTCAACATCTATTACTCCGTTTATTTCTGGGGTGCAGACCTCTTTTCGACAACCAACGCGCTACGTAGCGCAAACTACACTCCCTCAACAGAACTTGATTTCACTGAAGCACACTTGATTGAGAATTCATCGGAACAATTTTTCCAGACCTTATACCAAGATAAGTATATTTTCTGTTATTCCAGTTTATTGACCGGCAGTGTCCAGTGTATCACGGCCGATTAATTAGAGTAATCAATCTAAATCATCAACAGATTTAGTTATAACTAAACATGTTGATTATAAACATGTAAATATCAATGACTTAATTTATTCATTTAAAATCAATCTAATGACGAGTAATTTAAATTTCGGATTTGTTTATTAGTGTTCTTAAGGGTTTATGGACATAGTACTAGCAAATAGGACATATTTGAGAAACGTAATACTCATGATCAGAAAAAGAGAACCTTTAAAGATTACTGCACTCTTGTTAGAAGGAAGCCCAATCACAGCAATTTCGGGACCAATCGAAATGCTGACAATTGCTTCAATGCAAGCAGGATTACCAGCGCCACAGGTCAGTTATGTATCAGTCACAGGGGGGCCGACTCAATTCTTAGGGGGGCTAACAATTAACAGTAGTACGCATTGGGAATCCGTCGAACATACCGACATTTTAATAATAGGTGCTTGTGGTGACATAAATAAGGGGTCTTATGTCTTACCCAAAGAGGTTAAATATTGGCTAAAAAAACAAATTACGCAGTGTGAATTTGTTCTCTCTTTATGTACGGGGACATTTCTTCTGGCTGAGCTTGGGGTTTTAAACAAACGAAGCGCAACTACACATTGGGTATATGCTGAAGATTTTCGAAATCAATTCCCCCAAGTAAAATTCAAACCACACTTGAAAATAACTCATGAAGACCGATATATTTGCACCTCCAGCATTAAAGAATACTTTGCTGCAACAATTTTGTTAATTGATGCTTTGTTAGGCACGGCCCAAAGAATTAAATGTGAACAGTACTTAGGAGGTGATGTTTCAAAAATTAAGCGAATTTGTTTAACGAGCTTTGCTCAATACCATCAACATAGCGACAGTTTGATTGATCGGTTACAAGAGTGGATGCACAATGAAGACCCAAGCAGGCTATCTGTCGCTATGTGTGCAGAGAAAAGTTTTTTGAGTGAAAGGCAAATGAAACGTCGCTTCAAAGCAGCAACTGGCGAATCTCCAATGAACTACATACAACGTATTAGAGTGGTATTAGCGAGAGACAAGCTGGACACTACCAGCTTAAACATAGAACAAATATCCCAGCAAGTTGGTTACAGTGACACAAACCATTTTAGGTCGCTGTTTAAAAAATTTTACGACATGACGCCCACAGAATATCGCAAAACGACACAGGCTTGTGAGATTTAAGCACCTTAATTCTAACTGGACCTAAGCCCTTAGCTAAAAAGGGAGTTATTCACTTGGATTGAAATGATTAACCCAATAATAAAGCTGGTATCTCTCCGGCTTTGAGCTCCACAGCCTTCATCAATTCAACTTTAAGAAAGTTGATGTCTCTCCGCCTACGCTTGTATCTGCAAGCGTTCAACGACAAACCACAAGGGAAAGAAAAGCGAAACAAAAACAAAGTCGACTAATTTACCTGCAAGAAATAAACGATGACGATCTTGGTGAGTCAAATGCGTATTGATTATAAAATTCAGGGCGAGTAATCATGTGGATAAAAAGTGGCAACTAACATTCACTAGATACACTGTTAGCTCGTAAACCGTAAAAAGTTCAGCCTTAGGTTCAATCTGACAAACATCGCTTAAAAAATAATGACTGCCAGATTAGGCCCAAGCAACTACTTTTGATGTGACATTTTTGCCACTCAGACAAATACTATTGAGAGAGTTTTTCTAAGACAGGGGTTATGGACCGATGAAGCTCACTGGACTCATATGCACCAGCTAATAATTTACTCGGATAAGCAATTGAATGGCTTAATACCTCACCAATATTGTTAATATGAATACGCTTATCAGCCACACAAGCACTCAAACATGTTCTAATAAATTGTTGGGATGTATCAAGCTCAAGCAAGCGTGCGCATCGCAGCGCTTCTTTGGTTCTTTCATAAAGCATTTCTTCAGATAACACGATTTACCCCTTCTCCAGGCTTTGTTGCGTAATTCAATGGAACTAAATCAAGAACCTACGATCTGATCAG
>NZ_JBFSRZ010000094.1:0-7204 GCF_041466065.1 Vibrio sp. 10N.239.312.C11 | reverse complement strand
ATAAATACCCAGCAACTCGCTGCAAAAATCAGCTCGAAAGATCAACACGCCCTAGTCACCAAGTTTCAGCGACAAAAGCTTAAGATACAAAAAAAGGAACGCATCGGCGTTCCTTTTTTATTATCGGTTTATTAATTCAGAAATGATTAACAAACAACCTTAACTGCCAAACCACCTTGAGAAGTCTCACGGTATTTAGCGTTCATGTCTTTACCTGTTTCTAGCATTGTTTCGATAACTTTATCTAGAGAAACAGTCGGAGCAGAAGAACGACGAAGTGCCATACGAGTTGAGTTGATTGCTTTAACTGCAGCAATACCGTTACGCTCGATACATGGAACTTGTACTTGGCCAGCAACTGGGTCACACGTTAGACCTAGGTTGTGCTCCATGCCAATTTCTGCAGCCATACATACTTGCTCTGGGCTACCACCCATAAGCTCAGCAAGACCAGCAGCAGCCATAGAACACGCCACACCAACTTCACCCTGACAGCCAACTTCAGCACCAGAGATAGAAGCGTTACGCTTGTAAAGACCCCCGATCGCGCCAGAAGCTGCGAAGTAACGGATGTAGTCTTTCTCTGTAACCGTTTGGATGAACTTATCGTAGTAAGCCAATACAGCAGGGATGATGCCACATGCGCCGTTTGTTGGTGCCGTTACTACACGACCGCCCGCTGCGTTCTCTTCGTTTACTGCGAAAGCAAACATGTTCACCCAGTCAACAACCGTCATTGGATCGTTAGTTGTTTTTTCTGACGTGATCAGTTGTTGGCGAAGTGCTGCTGCACGACGAGGTACACGTAGTGGACCAGGCAGGATACCTTCAGTATTCATACCGCGATCCATACACTCACGCATCGTTTTCCAGATGTTAGCGAAGTAAGTGCGAGACTCTTCGTCTGAGTGGAAAGCCGCTTGGTTTTTCATAACCAGTGTACTGATAGAAAGACCACTTTCTTTACACTGATTAACCAGCTCTTCCGCTGTTGTGAATTCGTAAGGTGCTTTAATTGGGTTTTCTTCTTCTTTGCCGAAGTTCTCTTCGTCAACGATGAAACCACCACCAATTGAGTAATACGTTTTTGAATATGCGACTTCGTCATCAACCCAAGCATGAATGCTCATGCCATTCTCGTGAAGAGAAAGGTTGCTAGTGTGGAAGTTCATTCCGCCGTCGCGAGGGAACGAAACAGTATGACAGTGCATACCGACAGGTAGACGTTCAGTTTCTTCTACTCGAGCAATGAAGCCTGCAATAGAATCGATATCAACACGCTCAGGAGTATTGCCAGCAAGACCCATGATGATTGCGATATCTGTGTGGTGACCTTTCCCTGTCAGTGATAGTGATCCATATACGTCCACGGTGATTTTAGTGATGTCGCGCAATTTTCCCATTGAACGTAGGTCATCAATAAATTCTTTACCCGCTTTCATTGGTCCAACTGTATGTGAGCTCGATGGACCAACACCGATTTTATAGATATCAAATACACTAATCATAGCGATTACCTCAAAAAGAGAGCCTCCCAAGGGGAGTAGGGAGGCTCATTTATTATCATTATATTTTTTGTCTAACCTCGCCATATAAGATGAATGTCATCTTATAAAAAGGGCTTGAGATTAAAGAGCGCCGTAGATTACAGAACTAATAGCCGCTAGACCACATAAAGCTGTAAAGATTTGCACAGGTGCTGAAGTTTTGTACTTAGCCATAGCTGGTACTTTGTTCATTGCGAATACAGGCATTAGGAACAGGATAGCTGCAATCATTGGAGCACCCATTGTTTCAATCATGCCTAGGATGCTTGGGTTAACTACCGCAACAATCCAAGTTGTAACAACGATGAACGCTAGAGAAGCTTTCTCAATCGTGCTGATTGAAGAACCAGAGCGAGACTTGATTAGACCAACAAGACCTTCATGAGCACCTAGGAAGTGACCGAAGTAGCTAGAAGTGATTGCTGCGAACGCTACTAGAGGACCCATGTAAGAGATAAGTGGAGACTCGTGAACGTTAGCTAGGTAAGAAAGTACAGAGATGTTTTGAGATTGCGCTGTTGCTAGTTGCTCTGGAGATAGAGAAAGTACTACAGAGAAAACGAAGAACATTACAAAACCCATCAGCATCATTGCTGCGCCACCAGTGATCGCGTCAGTTTTCTTAACCGCGTCTTCACCGTATACACGACGTTGCTCTTTAGAGAACTGTGAAATGATTGGGCTGTGGTTGAAAGAGAACACGATGATTGGAATCGCAAGCCAGATAATAGAAGGCATTGCTGACCATTCTGGGCTTGTTTCCATCATTGAAGTGTTCCAATCAGGAACTAGGTAGAAAGACAATGCTAGTAGGATGAATACTAGTGGGTAAACCATTGCTGAAGTTGCTTTAAGCATCAGCTCTTTACCGAATACAACACCTGCTGTCATAGCAAGGATAAGTGCACCAGAAAGAAGAGGACGAGGAATAGATTCCATGCCCATTTGGTTTACTAGGAAAGAGTCAACCGTGTTTGTGATACCAACACCGTAGATAAGAACGATTGGGTAGATAGCGAAAAAGTAAGCGAAAGTAATAAGGTTCGCGCCAGTCTTACCGAAGTGTTCTTCAACTGTGTCTGTAATATCTGCTTCTGGGTTCTTAGAAGACAGTACGAAACGAGCTAGAGATTTGTGTGCGAACCAAGTCATTGGTGCCGCGATTAAAGCTAGGATAACTAGTGGCCAAAAACCACCCGCACCAGCTTTGATTGGAAGGAATAGTACACCAGCGCCAACTGCTGTACCGAATAGTGATAGACACCAGGTGAAATCTTTATAGTTAAACTTGCTTGTATCTGTAACGGCATTTGCCGAAGAAGTTGTTGTGTTCATGTTAAATTACTCATTTTTTGGGAACAGGAAATAAGTCGGGGCTAATTCTGCAGAATTTTCTTCTACAAAAAATAGATCTAAATCATGTAATGAAACGGCGTGTCACATGATATGCGAAAAACGGATTTTTGATCACGAAAATAGCGTGCCACAGGTGATTTATGCTCATGCGTGCTATTAGTTTATCTTATGTGAAAGGCGGGGTTGTACAGAATTATACCAGGGAAACGTTTGCGTAAAATTGGATTAATAAATCTGTTCCATGGAAAAGGCTGTGTTTGTTAACAAGGATTAAACAAAACGTAGTTTCTATGTAATTTGTTGCACTACGTGTTGCTGCAGTGATTGGATGATTTGAGCCGTAACGCCCCAAATTAGGTGCTCTTGGAAGGGCATGGCAAAAACACGATGCTTGATTTTTTTTAAGTTAACAGTGTGGCTGTGTAACTTGGCTTGGTCTAAAACATAGGTGGCGGGCACCTCAAAAATCGAAGCAACTTCGTTCTCATCGATGATGGGTTTATAGTCCGAATCGACCACTACAACAATCGGTGTAACTAAAAATTTACTAATGGTACTCAAAGTAGGTAATTGCCCAACAATTTTAACCTGATCCGATCGAATTCCGACCTCTTCGTGAAGTTCTCTAAGTGCGGTGAATTGCATAGAAGGATCGGAGAGTTCGTGTTTCCCTCCTGGAAAGCTGATTTGACCAGGGTGATGTTTTAAATGAGCGGCTCTTTTCGTAAAAATAACATGTAAACCATCCTCTCGTTCCACTAAGCCGACTACCACTGCTGCTTTACGCAATTGATCGTCATTGATATGTGAAACGCGCTCAACGGATTCTGGGTGATAGCCAACGGTAGAGTTGAGCTGGAATTGTTGAAGGAAGTTGTCTTTGTTCATATAAAGCCAATATATTGATTATTATGATTTTAAGTATAGTCATAACCGTGTGTTGATTACCAATTTCGAATTTGCCTTCACTTTCCTCCGTTAGTACCGGCAATAACTGGAAATAAGAAGGGACTGGGTAGCGGCGTTTTTCAAGGTAAATGTTCCCAATCTTCTAAGAGTGACGGATTTTGCTATATTTGAATATGTGTACTTCTACTAGTAAGCGTTATCCATGTCATAAATTGGGTGATGAAACGTACATTTTCTGTTTAAGAATTTGATAACAATGACTTAGTGGACCATTCTAAAAAGAAATAGAAGAAAAGGTATGAAATGAAAGGAATCATATTCACCGAATTTTTAGAGCTTGTTGAAGACAAGTTTGGGTTAGAGCTTTTGGAAGAAGTTCTAGAGATGTCAGAAGATGAAGGGATCTACACATCAGTCGGAAGTTACGACCACAAAGATCTTGTTCGATTGATTATAAACTTGAGTAAGAAAACCGATATTGATGCAGCGAGCCTGCAACGTGTTTTTGGACAATCGGTTTTTAAGAACTTACTGGCCTCATTACCGAATAAAGCGAGCCTCGCCCATAGCAACACCACTTTTCAATTTATTCAGCACGTAGAGCGTTACATTCACGTAGAAGTGAAGAAGCTCTACCCAGATGCTGAGCCTCCACAATTTAGCTTTATCACCACGACCGAAGCGCAACTTGTTTTTGACTATAAAAGCGCACGATGTATGTCTCACGTTTGTTTGGGATTAATCGAGGGGTGTGCTGACTATCATGGTGAAACCATCGTGGTAGAAATGACACCTCAGAATGATGACCAAAGTGTGGTTAGGTTTAATCTCAAAGTAGAAAAGTGATATGGATCTGGCATCTGCCCAAGAGAAAAAACTGAAACGTCAAATAGCAGCACGGAAAGCGGCTGAAGCCTTGTTGGAGCAAAAGAGTCTCGAACTGTTTGAGGCCAATCAACAGCTTGAACTTGCGTTGCGCCAATTAGAAAAGCGTTCAAATGCGAATATTCGACGGATCGAATTCCAAGAACAAATCGACAACCTGTTGATTGATTTCGGACGCGCGTTTCTGAGGAGTGATCTCGATGACGTGATGTTGTCCCAATTGACGGCGAGTGTAACTAACAGTTATCTAATTGAAGCCAGTCGCTTGGTGTTACCCCCCAATCTAATCCCTCAGTTACAAACCCATGACTATGGTGATGAAACAGTCGAGGTAATAGAGAAAGACATTCAAGAACCTCATTGGCAAGGTTGCTTGCTTACCGTGCCATTAGAGGTCGAAAAAGTGATTGTGGGCGCGTTAATCGTTCAGGTCAGGTTGTTAGATCAAGACTACGAATTCATCCAAAGCCAACTGTTGTTAGTGACGGACCTTATCTGCAGTGCGTTAACTCATCAACTTGCGATTAACCGAAATATAGAATCACGTAAACGAGCGGAAGAGTCCGAAAGGGCAACGCGTGACTTTGTCGCCATGATTAACCATGAATTGAGAACCCCACTCAATGGTCTTCTTGGTAGTGCGGAGTTGATAAGCGACACCGAACTGAGCAGTTCTCAACGTGAGATCGTGAATAACTTGAGCCAATCCGGTGAGTTTCTTAGAACCATCATTAATGACCTTCTCGATTACAGTAAAATCAATGCGGGTATGCTGGAATTAATTCCCAAAACATTTGCACTCCAAGATTTGAAAAATACCATTGATAGTATTTTTACCAATCGAGCGATTGAAAAGCAGATCCAGTTTGATGTCAATGTAACCGATGGGGTACCCAGTCACTTCTACGGTGACTTAGAGCGTATTACTCAATTGTTCGTGAACTTAATCGGCAATGCAATTAAATTCACCGATCAAGGCCATGTGAGCGTAGAGATAAAATGGCTTAACGACCAATTTATTTTTTCTGTTGAGGATAGTGGCGTTGGTATTGCTCAATCTGCTATTAAGACACTGTTTGAACCTTTTACACAGGCCGATAACTCAAGTAGCCGAAATTACGAAGGGACAGGGCTTGGTTTAGCGATTTGTCGCAAGCTAGCTGCGTTAATGAGGGGAGATATTGAGGTGAGCAGTATTGTTGGTTCGGGTACGACATTTACCATTTCACTCCCTCTTCAAGTTGTCGATACACTGGCTGAGCGCGATAGTGTCGCCAAAGGTTTTGAGTCTGAGGTTGAATTGACATTGCTTAAAGTGCTGGTGGTTGATGATATTAAGATGAACCAGATCATCATCCAACAAATGCTACGCAAATACGAAATAGAGCCAGCGATTGCCGGTAATGGTATAGAAGGGTTGGAATTAGCGTCGAATAATGAGTATGACATTGTGTTTATGGATTGCCGGATGCCAGTCATGGATGGTTTTGAAGCGACGAAGAAACTGCGAAGTTCAGGATATAGCCAACCAATTATTGCATTAACCGCTGGTACGACAAAAGAAGAGCGAGAGTTGTGTTTTGAATCTGGTATGGACGATATATTGAGTAAACCCTATACCGCTAACGACTTAGTGATAATGCTGAATAAGTGGGGCTAATAAATATCATTGCCTTTGTAGTGAGTGAACATGCAACGTGACTGGGTTGGTTCTAATGTCTTGAGTATATTGTCAATGTAACAAGTGAGCTGACAATGCTATACGTTCACTTACTTTATTGGTCGCTTTTATTAATTATATTAAGGAGGTTTGAAAAACTATAAAAATGGATTCGATATGAAAAAAATGATAGTGACGCTTGCTCTAATTGCACCTTTATCTGCAGTGGCTGCACAAAAAGACCCAAATGGTTTCTATATCGGAGTAGGAGCTGGTTCAACTGAACTTGATGATGGTGGTTTTGGTAAGGCCATAACTCGCAAAACCACAACAACTGAAACTGAATCACCTTCTTATAAACTCATTGCCGGTTATCAGATCAACCGTATTATTGGTATCGAAGGCCAATATACTAAATATGGAACGTCTACAACAAAAGTAGGCAGTTCAAAAGCATTCACAACAGATTTTAGTTCAATTAGCGTTGCTGCGAATGTTGGTTATACGTTCGATATTGGTCTTCGACCTTATGCACTTTTAGGTTATAGCTTTTTAAATTCAGAAATTGAAAACAGTGGTAATAATAAATACTTTGCGACTAAGTCATCAACCGTATCTGGTATAAAAATGGGGGTGGGCGTAGAGTATGCAATTCCTGCTGCACCAGCTCTAGCATTACGTGCAGGTATTGATTGGGAAGCAGCTGATATCAAAGTGAAAGATGAAAAGAACAAAGAGTTATCTAACGTTCACACACTAGGCTCATTCTATTTGGCGACGACATACACATTCTGTAAGCGTGTCATGAACACCGCATTCTAATCTTTCAGCACGAAGAATAAGATCA
>NZ_JBFSRZ010000093.1:0-7304 GCF_041466065.1 Vibrio sp. 10N.239.312.C11 | reverse complement strand
AAACTCACTAAAAAAAATTATTGGTGTTCATTATTCCTATGTTCAATTGCGTGACTCCGTAACGCAGAACAGCTCCTAATAGGGAGCTGTTCTTGTGTCTAAATTTGGGCCACACTAAGTGCCGTTACGTTAAATAAATGAAACAACTAGTCTACCGAGCTAAACGTGTATCCCTCACGAGGGATAAACGGAGCTCGGAAATCGCCTTTTAAAAAGTAATAGATATCTTGTGAGTTATCATGGACAACCTCGTAGCAGCTTTCCCCACTACCAAAGTTTGAACAATATTTATTATTTTTAATGCGCCATGTGCCTTCGCTGGGTTTTACATCACCACTACTCATCCACCACGTTGTGCCTGAATCGGAAAAATATTGAACTGTTTTTTTCCCGTAATGAACACCATGAATAGTATTATTGCTAAGCAACAAATCTACTTCTGGTGAATTAACCGGCACTTCTTTAGCTAAGACAGAACATGTTACTCCTAGAAGTATTACTGCAATGATTTTTTTCATTTATATCTCCATTATATTTATAATTACGTTAAATCGCATATATAGAAACCCAATTCAGATTTAATATCAATTTAAATTTAATATCAATTCAAAAAATGAATAATTAGAGCAAATTTGATTGGTATTTATACCCGTGATCATTGAAGATGCTTGATTTTCTTTAGAATCAGGATCATGCTACGAGCCATGAAAATTGCACTGACTCCTCAACAGAAACTACAACTCGGACAAATGCACGACAATGAACGTGACAGTCGAGTTTGCGACCGTATTAAGGCTGTTTTGCTAGCTTCTGAAGACTGGAGTCAGACTATGATTTCACAAGCCCTTCGTATTAATGAATCGACCGTTGCACGTCACCTCAGTGACTACGTTCTTTCTGAAAAACTTAAGCCTGAAAATGGCGGAAGCCAAAGTAAACTTTCTGCTACTCAAACCATGCACCTAATCGAGCATTTGACTGAGAAAACCTATTCTCATACTCATCAAATTGTCGCCTATGTTAAAGAGACATTTGGACTTGATTATACGGTTTCAGGTATGAACAAATGGCTTCACCACAATGGCTTTAGCTACAAGCAGCCGAAAGGCGTTCCACACAAGTTTGATGAAGCAAAACAACAAGCCTTCATAGATGGTTATAAATCACTAAAGGCAAGCTGTGGTAAGGGTGAAACGATAGTTTTTATCGACGCTGTTCACCCAACCTTATCAACCAAAATATCTCATGGCTGGATACGTACTGGTCAGGATAAAGTGATTGAAACAACGGGTGATCGCAGCAGATTGAACATTATTGGTGCACTGAACCTGTCGGATATTGGTGCCACCATTGTTCACGATTACGAAAGCATTAACAGTGAAAGTATTGTTCGCTTTTTCTGTAAGTTAAGAGAGAGCTATCTGTTAGCCCATAAGCTTCATATCATCTTAGATGGTGCAGGATATCACCGCAGTGACTTAGTCAAAGATGCGGCGTTTGTCCTAAATATCGAACTGCATTATCTTCCACCTTATAGCCCAAACCTAAACCCAATAGAGCGGCTATGGAAAGTAATGAATGAGAAGTCGAGGAACAATGTTTACTTCAAAAGCAAACGGGACTTCAAGGCGGCAATAGGTCAATTTTTTACTGTGACTCTTCCAGAGATCGCAGGCTCTTTGACATCTCGAATTAATGATAAATTCAAGTTCTCAAGCCTGCATCTTCAAGTTGATTGGGTATATAGCCACTATCATTATGTTCAATCGTGTGAATCTGTTCTTGTAGGCGTTGTTGATCAAATCAGCTTGAGGTTCAACGACGCCATATTTGACTAATAGTTAGCTTCTAACAGGCATACCTAGTCCTATGACTTTGTTTATAGCTTTGACATTCGCCCTAATGATCTGCTCCAGTTAGACTGGAGAAGGTATTAAGCGACATATTGTTTTTCAAAGTTAATTGGGCTTAGATACCCAAGAGCCCTGTGCCTTCTTGTTCGATTATAAACAACTTCGATGTATTCAAAGAGTGCTTGAAGCATCTCTTCTCGCATCATTATCGGCTCGTCTTGGACAGCTTCTACTTTCATTGAGTGGAAAAAGCTTTCAAAACAGGCGTTCCAACAATTACCACGACGGCTCATGCTTTGAGTTATACGATATCGACAAACTCTCCGCTTGCCATCTGTCTTGCGTTTTTGACTTTCCATTCACCTTCGCCATCAACCATTGGCCAGTCGCATCAATGGCTAGGTGCTGTATTGCTTTTCTCGTTTTTGGCTTAAATGAGACCTCTACTTTCTTTGCTCTACGATTGAGCCTGGTGTAATGCACAACCAATAGCTTACGGAGAAATGGATCATTTTCATGTCTTAAAAATTGTATCTTCAAGTTGAGTGAGTCGAGTACTAGCGATATTTACCTTGAACCACATAGTTTTCTCGCTTATTGCTCTTCAGATTGCTCCAGAGACGCAACCCAGCGCAGGATCTCTGCGGTGGCTTCAATAAGATCGCCAGGAATGTATTGGTCTAACTGCCCATCCGCATATAACGCACGTGCGAGCGGTACTTTCTGCATCACCGGAACCCCTTCTTCTTTGGCAATCGCAATCATACGCTTTGCCATCGCATCAGTCTCTTTTAGGGTAATCACAGGCAGAGGTGTTTCGCCCTTTTTATAGTACAAACCGATGGCAATGTGTGTTGGGTTTGTAACCAGCACATTCGAGCGTTTAACGTTATCTCTTTGGTTAGAAGTTTGCATTTCTTGGTGCAGTTGACGACGTTGACTTTTTATTTCAGGGCTGCCTTCCATCTCTTTGTATTCACGTTTCACTTCATCTTTGGTCATCTTTAACTGTTTAGTGTGGTCGAACTTTTGGTAAGAAAAATCGGCTGCGGCAATCACAATAAAGCCTACCGCAGAGATAATCATCAATTGTTTGATTAATACGCCAGTGATGATCGGTACACACTCTAACCCACAGGTAGGTATCTGCAGTAACGTGTTTAAGTTACCTTTCAGCGTTATCCAAATAATGCATGAAAGTAACGAAACTTTGAGAATGGACTTAATAAACTCAATGATACTCTTTAACGAAAAAATTCGCTTTGCCCCTTCGACTGGATTGATCTTCTTGATGTCCGGTTTGACAGACTCGCCACTAAATAGAAAGCCGAACTGTCCCATGTTAGCCATGATGGCGACTAAGGTTGCAATCAAGAGGATCGGCGCAAGCAGATAAACCATTTCTTTGGCGATGGCGATAGCTACGTCGAGTAGTGCATCTTGAAAGCCCTGATATGCCAATTTGCTTGGCAGTAAAATTAGGGCAGATATGTGCGACATATAGTAATCGGCGAATGCAAACAACACGACAATCAAAGACAGAATCAATGAAGATGAAATGATTTCCTGACTTTTTGCAACTTGCCCTTTTTGGCGGGCATCCCTGAGTTTTTTTGGGGTGGGGAGTTCAGTTTTTTCTCCGCTCATTATTAGGACCTGTTTATTTATTTTGGTTGAATTTTGTTCGAGATAAAGCGTTTTAATCAGGTGAGAGGCGGACGGCTAATTCCTTTTCGCCGAATCGTTCTAAGTAAATCCCTCTCAACAAAGAGTAAAACGTTTTAGCTGAACTCTTTGGACGGCGTTTGTGGTTTCTTTCCACTGCATTATAGGTTTATCGAATAGAGTTACCACATTTCAAAGCATCTATTTTTGCAAGAACAATCTACAAGTCGCTGCAAAAATAAGTTCGAGAGATAAGCAGACTCTAGCGATTACCAAATAGTGTTTAGCTGCTCTGAGAACAGTGCGATTTCAGAGAAAAGTGCTTGAAAGTGGTTCATCATCAGAGCCAGATACACAATCAATAACACACTGGCGATGGCACTTTTGATCGGCATTGCCAAGAAGAAAACGTTGAGTTGTGGTGCGAATCGGCTGATGAGCGCAAGCCCAAACTCGGCAAGGAACATCGCCAGTACTATAGGCGCAGACATCAAAACTCCAAGCCACATTAATTGCTCAAATTGGTCGTAGAAAAAGCGTGCCCACCCTTCTGTTATGGTTGGAAAAAAACCTATCACAGGCCATGACGAGTAACTGGAAAATAGCGCATAAAGAAAAGTGACAAAGCCACCGCCCGAGAAGAACAAAGTGATCAGAGTTTGAGTCAACAATACCGCCGTTGGCGTCGATTGCGAACCGAGGGTGGGGTTAAACATGCTCGCCATGGCTGCGCCTCGCTGGTTATCCACGAGAAAGCCTGCCGCCTCGATTGCCCAAAAGGGGATCGCCGCAATAAAGCCAATGAGCAGACCCAATAACACCTCTTTCCCCAAGATAACCATTAACCAGATTCCATCCGTTTCTGCAGGTAAATTTTGTTGATTAATTATAGGAAATATAAAAAGTGCAAGAGAACACAAGATTCCATTTCTCACCATGGTGCCACCCAGCATTTGCTTGTTTAAGATCGGCAGGAATATAAAACAAGCCATTAACCTAGGAAGCGTTAAGCTGTACAGGAACAGTGCGTGGTGCAAATCATCGTAACTCATCGTATTTGCGGGATTTTATCTAAGGTCAATGTTGCAAACGAATGCAGCTCGGCGCCCAACCACTGTGCGGTAACAAACAAGGTAATTATGACGGCAATCAGTTTAACGACAAATCCCAACGTTTGTTCTTGAACTTGAGTCAGTGCTTGGATGAGTGAGACTAAGGTGCCAACAAACGCCGCAACCAGAATCGGTGGCAGCGACAAGAATAGAACAAGCGTTAAAGCCTGAGTGGCAAAGTGGATTATTTCGGCCGGATTCATATTTCTCTCCTCACTATCCGTAGCTGAGTACTAAGCCATGAGTTAGCTTGGTCCAACCGTCAAGTAACACAAAAAGCAGTAGTTTGAATGGTAGCGAAATTGTCATCGGCGATACCATCATCATCCCCATTGCCAGTAGGATGTTGGACACGATTAGGTCGACAGCGATGAAGGGCAGATACAACAAGAAACCAATCTCAAATGCCCTAGTTAGTTCACTGACCGTGAAGGCGGGGAGTAACAACAATAAGCTGTCTGACTCTAAGCGGTCGAAGTACTTCTGTGGCCACAAGGTTCTCGCAGCATCGGTAAAAAACACCGTTTCAGTTTCACGGATGTGTTTTTTCAAAAACTCTCGATATGGCTGCAGTCCGCTTTCAATCAGCCCTTCAACACTGTCGGAATCTTCTAGGGATATTTCATGTTGTGTAACGTAGTCGTAGGTTTCAAATCCTACTGGTGCCATAATGAAGATCGACAAAATTATCGCCAATCCGTACAGCGCCATATTGGGTGGTATTTGTTGTACACCCAGTGCGTTTCTCAATAGAGAGAACACCACAGCAAGCTTTACGAAAGAGGTCGCCATCATTGCAATGAAAGGAACCAAAGCAAGTAGGGCGAGCGTGACGATTAGGTTCAGTTCATCAGGTAACTGGATCATGCTGGCTCCTGACTACCGCCAAACAATTCGAGAACGCGAACACCTAAGCGTTCATTGATGCTCACAAGTTCACACTCACCAATAATTCTTCCGTTTGCTCGCATAGTGACCGGGCTTGAAATTGGCTGGTTAAGCTCAAAGGTAAAGCCAGGTTGTAGCGCGTTAAGTTGTTCTAAAGTTATGGTTTGCTGACCAACATCAAAAGTGAGTTCAATTGGCAGTTGCTTGTGGTCGGTAAGTACTTCAGAGCTATTGATATCGTTCATATTGGTTTCTTTATCTAGGATGTGGAGTATGGTTTCGTCGAGTTGGCATCGCCAAAGGTTTTGATTGGATATCTGAAAGAGCACTTGATGTTGTGCGATGTGGCAATCATCGAAAAACACCACATCCCCCAATTCCAGTTGCTCGAATTGGCTGACTGCCAAACGTGTTTTGCCAAAACTCAACCAGAATGGTAGTGCAATATTTTGACTTAGGTAAGATGGTGCTTGTGGCAACGCGCCAAGTAGCACATCTCGACCTTCATGCACCCAGAGGCTAAGAGATGCGTCATCACGGTTGATGGTGAGCATCAATACATTCTCTTGCTGAGTTTGCTGTTCAAGAGGTTGTAACTTGCTTAAGACAGGAAGCTGCCCAAAAAGACGTTTAATCACATCGGTGTATGGTTCAATCTGGCTATTGAGTAACGCCAATTGCAATGAGTTTGGTAGTGATTCAAAAGCCGTTGAGTCAAGCATGTCATGTAACCACAACTGTAATTGCGCACCACAAAAATCTATTTTGATCGTTTGCCCTCCAATGAATAACGCCAAACGATAGCCAGTAAATTGAGGTTTTGGCCCTAGCGTAACCGACAGGCTGTTGCTCAGGCTATCTTGAAAGTGGCATTGTTTCGCACATAGTTGATTGCTTAGCGAGATGCTTGATGCGTCGACTTTAGGGAAATTAAGTATCATCATTCGTCCTCAGGCTTCCATTCATCATAAATACTGCGTTGTTGTCGAGAACGTTGTTGATCTTGTTGTTGGTTCATTTGCTCGCTGATTGAGATTCGAATCGGTTGTTCAATCCCCAAGCGTTGTAAGCGCTCAACCAATTCTTGTTTAGCGTTTGGGTTGATTAGCGAAAGGGCATGCTCTTGTTTAATTAAGACGCTGTAACCAGAACTGTCGTGCTTAATGGAGATCTCACCACCTTTCAATTGACCTTCATTGAGAAACAGTCGGACCTCCTTCTCGTTCGCTGTTGGGAGAGAAACATAGATCTTTTCGACCAACTTACTAATCAGATCGTTCACGTTTCTTGCCGAGCTGCGAGGTGTTTGCGCTTCCATACTCTTTAGGATCACATCACCTTGAGTAGTCGGTTGGTTTATATTCGCCGCCGAGTGCAGTTTGGTGCCCACTTCAGAGGTTGAATGATGTAAATCAATGCGCTTTAAGGGTTTTAGCTTCTCTTCAAATGCGGACAACGTAGCTTTCGCTTCTGTGTTAATCTGCGCGTTACTTAAGGTTACCGCTTCTTTTACTGTCGTATCGGGCTTTAGTCGCTGACCATTCAAGACGTTTTGCACAGAGGTAGCGGCTTTACCATCAAACTGGATTGGCGCTGGTTGAGTATTCAAGCCTTTTGGGAAACCGTCAATAATGTCTTTGGGATCGAGATACAAGCCATCAAGAGATGCGCTTGAATCCGTTGAATCCGTTGAATCCGTTGAAACCGTTGAAACCGTTGAAACCGTTGAAACCGTTGAAACCGTTGAATCCGTTGAATCCGTTGAATCCGTTGAATCCGTTGAATC
>NZ_JBFSRZ010000092.1:0-7517 GCF_041466065.1 Vibrio sp. 10N.239.312.C11 | reverse complement strand
TGTCGTATTTAAACCTTAAATCTGTCGTATTACACCTTAAATCTGTCGTATTTAATCTCTCAAGTTGTTGATTTTAAGCCATTTTTCGAGTGCTAAATAAGGAAAGACTAAGGAAAGACTATAGAAATAAGTCAGTCAGTCTATAGTTAGATCTAAGTTAAATAGATCTTAGGGAAAATTTGAAAAATTTTGACTAACTGACTTTTTTAAAAAATTTTGAAATGTGGTATGATTGATAGAACTTAACCTATTGAAATAACAACTAAAATAGAGCCTGTGAGATGTTTTAGGGTAGTTTATGATATTTGATAGCCAAGTGATTTTTAGAGGTGCTTAAAATCGAAATTTTTGCGTGTTTTCAAATTTCGATAAAAATCCTCGGGGAAGTTAGGTATGCCTAAAAAGCCCTGTAAGGCTCATAGGGAAGTGGGAAATCTTGATGGTACATACACTCAAAAAGTAAAAAAAAACCTCGCACGATTAACTATGGGAGGTTTTGTGGGCATTTCTAAAGGTCGTTACACCAGCGTTTAACGCAATCTTTAATATCTTGAGCTTCTTCTTCTACCTCACGAGCATAATCAGGATCTTTTTTTACTCGTTCTTTATGTATCCACTCCAGTACTTCTTTGTTAGTTGAAACCTTAACCTTAGTAGGTTGGTCTTTGTTTTTTTCTATTCGCTCATTAAATTTTTTATGCGCCTTTTCTTTTTCTCGTTTGTCTTCGATTTTATCGATGTACTTTCTGATTGTACGATTAGACTTAAAAAACGCTATGGAAAAGAAAGAGACAATAGATAATGTGAACAAAAATTGCCTAGTTAAAAGTCTGACAATTAACGATTTTTTAGATTTTTCTTGAATGCGCCTAGCTTCAAGGTCTTTGCTAAATGAAGTTGTTTCTTTGAGCCTCTTTCGTTCTTTAAGGTTTTGTTCGAAATAATGATTTTTTTGTTTATAGACCATGTTAGAAATCTGTTTGTAGTCGTTTTTTAACGAATGAACACTTGATATGTGATACGAAAAAAAGATTAGCATGCTCGGAATGATAAGAATTAATACTAAGAGGTTAGGTTTCCATTTTTTGTTAACGTAATTAGAAAATGTCACACCGATAATTAGGCCTAATACGACGATAAACCACATTTCCCCATCATAAGTTAAGGTAAACAAATCAATAAAAGCTGATATAAAAATCGGTACACCATCAAAATAAAAAAACAAAAATTGATCAATATCTCTCATAAAATTAAAATCCTCACACTAATTTTTAGACTATTTGTTCATTTTAAATAAATTTGTTTTTAACCCATTAAAAAGAGTCCATCTTTCATTGAATTTATCATTTAGTTCACCTTGTGATTTGAATAAAAAATAAGGTATAAAGTTTCTAATTCTATCTATTTTATATAATTCCTTTATAACAGAAATCTTACAAGACTCTTTTTCAAAAACATAAATAACTCTCACCCCCCTAGGGTAGTTAAATATTTCACTAACAACCCCTATTTCTATTGCTGATATATGATTTATAATTTGATTGACAGCTCTTTTTGTATCACTTCCGTTATGTTGCTCAAAAAGAAATAAATTATCTTCATTAGTAGCAATTTTCCCTATACCATCGGGAATTATTGTCAAATCTTCCCTTATTTTTAATGAATTTATAAACCTAGCGGTCCTATTCCTTTGACTTCCTACTTGCTCAAAATAGTAGTTAAAAAACTTCTTTTCAAAATTATGTTCATTGCAAAATAATTTGAGAGAAATGTTAAAGTCAATGGTTGATTTTCTATGAAAATAATCTCGAACAAAAAGAGGATAATGCTCTTTTGGTACCTTGATTTTATTAGCGTCAAAACCTAGGTAATCCACTAAAAAATCAGCACCATACCGAGTTAAAAAATGAACAGGGGCTAGCCTACCTGCGCCAGGGTAAAAACCAAACTCTTTCCTTTTGATTAATGGGCGACGTCTCTCCCTCATACGTTTAAGCATCGAGTTAATATGAGAGTTTTCTTTGTACCCCATTAGTCTCATTAACTGATTACTAGTGAGAAACTTAAATTCAGATAAATTTTCTAATATTTGCAATTGCTTTTCAGTTATATCCATTTTTATATTTTATAGATCATATTTGGGTTTTTTTATAAAGTGAGGTTTATTTTCTTTTTCATCCTTTATCAAACAATAATAATCATTGCTGTTATGTATCTTACTGTAATAAATAAGGGAACACTCTTTTACAGTTTGTATCCTTTCATCGCTTGAATATTTTTCTTTCATCAAATCAGAAGGAACTTTTATTTTTATTGATTCATTATTTTCTGTTTTTAAATAGAACTCGCCGACTTTCAATTTTTGTATTTCATTATGGTCAATTCTCATTTGGGCAGATGCATTTTTAGAACTTTGAACCTCATTTAATCCTATGAATTTCACTCCACATGAAAATAATACCCTCTGCATAGAGGTTGTCATATTTTGCCCAACATACTGATTAGCTAGTATTGTGTGGACTCCAAATTTTCTTAGTTGCGAAAGAGCTTGTTCTAGATCATCACTTATAAAGTTTTGAACTTCATCTATATAAAGAAAAGTCGTTACTCTTTCATTTTCTTTTTGGCTTGACCTTTGTAGTGCAATAATCCTAACCATTGCAACAATAAAGCGTCCAAAAGCTATCATAGCAGTAGTGCCACCTTCCCCCATTGAAAGTCGGAAAAGAACATTACTCCTTGAGTCAATGAGTTCTCTTAGATTGATGGTTGTTTCACGACCAATCAAAGAGGAAAAAATAGAATCGTTTAAAAGGTTTTGAATTCTAGTATAAATACCATGTTTCGTTACATCATAAGAGCTAGAGCTAAATTTTTCTTCAAAAAATCTAGCGTGTTGAATGTTTGGAGATTGTTTACCTAAAAGAATCAAATCTTCGTTGTTTTTATCATCCATGAACCTTTGTAGATCCTCAAAACACCCTCCTTTTTTCCTAACTAAAACGCTAATGCAAGGGTATAATATAGCCTTCATTTGATCGGTTGTTCCTGCACCTGAAAGCAAATTGTCAAAAACTCTTAAAAGCTCCCCTGTAACTCTTGAAATATTGTTCTCTGAGTAATCATTATCTAGCATGTCAAAGGGGTTTATTGATGGACTAAAACCTTCTTGCAATGTAGGGTTTACATAAACAATATCAACTCCTCCCAATTTTCCAAATTTCTTATAATCTAAGCTAGCTAATTGATCTGTGATATCACCATGTGGGTCTATAAATATAGTGGAGCAAGCTGAGTTCAATATGTCTCCAACGGCTAAAATTTTCATTAGCTCACTCTTACCGCTTCCGGTTTGAGCTAAAATATAAGTATGTTTTTTTCTCGCTCTAAGGCTTATGTTTGCTTCAAACGGCTTAGATAAAAACCCATACGAGTTTGGATCACGATAATCTTTAATGTATGAAATATACCCTTCAACAGAATCAGTATAATTATTATTATTCATTTCGAGATTATTAATAGTTCTTTCCATTTCGATGAAATTTTTTCTATCTTCTTTTGGTACGTATCCGAAAAAATTATTTTCATCATATTTAACTCTTTTTTTCTCTTGTTCATATTTTTCTTTGACTTTATTATATATATCCCCTCCCACCATGATTGATTTGTAATGATCAACCGTAGGAATCGTTTTTTTTCTTGCTATTTCTTTTAATGACTCGTCAGACTTGGAGCATCTCTCAATAAGAATTTTATTCCTAATTTTTACTATTTTTTCTATGCAGTTATATTCTGGGTTTTCTTCTAACGTGAAATATCCAACAAAGGTAGATGTACTATCCTTTAATCCCAAGTTTGGTGCATATCGATCAAAGTAGAGATCTTTGAATTGTGTAAGCCCGAATTTTTCATACATAAACCCTAAAGCCTGTGCAATTACCTTCCCTTCATCATAATAATAGCAACCAGTATCCATGAACTCTTCGAGTGCATTCCCTTCCCCCTCAGCCTGCCTCTCCATTTTAAATAGATACGTTATATTTCCGCTTCTGCTTTCTATGTAATGAATCCTAGCCATAACCATACCCCCAAAAAAGACACCATAACAGCATACCCATAAAAAGCCCTTTTTCAATACCCATAATGAAACCTAACTAGAAAGGCATATAATGCTATTAAAATCAATGTCTTAGGGTTGAAAATCCTATTCAAATTCTTACTATATCTCAACTCTCTCTCATCCTCGTCCTTTGACCTCGTCTTCATTCGATTATTCAATAGCTCGATTCCGTTCCCCACTAAGGGGTTGCCCCGCCTACGCTCAAACGGAAAACAAGAAGTAACAAGATTGAAGTCAATCAAGATAAAAACATTTTGAAAGTCCGCGCCCTTGCGGTTGAAGCGTAGCGGAAGTCGCAAGGGCGCGGACGAACGTGACAGAAAGAAAAAGCCAAGTTGTTACACTTGACTTTTTAACCAAATAAATAAAATCAAAAGTGAAGCTATATAAAAGAGAAATTCTAAAATATATCTTCACTTTCTTGTTCTTCGTTCCTGACGTTTTTGTGGACACTCGCAACGAGAACAATTACAGTTTTGCTTCATACGTGAAATTGTTAATAAATAAAGCACGCATTTTAAAAAATGCAAAAAGGAAAAAGCAAGGTGGAGATTTATACTACCTTGCTTTTTTTGTTTGTATTTTAAAATTGCGAGATTTGTTTCTTGAATACATTCGTAGCTCCTCGCTTGCGGAGTGAAACGAAGTAGCGAGGGGCGGTTATATGTGTAGGTATATTTTGACGAAATTAATGAAAAGGGTATAATTAGAGTATTATTAATACTCTAAGATAATGCAATGAGTAACGAAATTAAAAAACAAAATAACAATGAGTTACAAGAAAAATTCATTGAATCACTTATTGAAAATGAAATATCTAATATAAGTGATCTTATAATAAGAATACTTTATAAAAATACACCTATGGAAGTTAAAGAAAAAATAAAACAAATAGATAAATTAAAAAGCTGGCTTGATAGTTTTCGTCCTCTTAGTTTTGACGTGGTTGCAGAATTAAAAAAATACTATGACGTAAAGTTTACATACAACTCCAATGCTATCGAGGGAAATACTCTTACTCAAAGCGAAACAGAAATGGTTTTAGAGAAAGGGATCACCATTGGAGGGAAAACTTTAAGCGAGCATTTAGAGGTTATCGGGCACAAAGAAGCCATTGATTACATCGAGGATCTAGCAAAAAAAGGGACAGAAATCAGTGAGCATGAAATCAGGAATATTCATCATTTGATTTTACAGGGAACAGATCGAGAAAATGCCGGTACATACCGCACTTTAGATGTACGTGCCGCCGGCACTGAGCATGTTTACCCTGCCCACTTTCTTGTGTCTGAACTAATGAAAGATTTTGTAAATTGGACTCAATCCGATGAAGCGAAATCTTTGCACCCTATGACGTTTGCTACGGAGGTGCATTACCGATTTGTATCTATTCACCCGTTCAAGGACGGAAACGGACGTACAGCTCGTCTATTGATGAATTTAGCCTTACTTCGTGCTGGCTACCCTATTGCCATTATATCTAATGAGTTGCGCCCTGATTACATAGAATCTTTGGTATACGCACAAGACAACCAGAACGATACACAAAAACTTTTAGATCTTGTTGTCGATAGTTGCGAACGGTCGCTTGTAGATCACTTACGCATTGTTTCAACGGCATCAAGCAAGGGAAGTAAAGGGGAAGAATTTTACAGAGAGATACAAAACTATCTTGATGAAAAATAATCAAAAAAATATCCTTGGGGGCGGAACCCCAAGGATATTACCTAATCATTCCATTTATACTAAACCTGTACAAAAAGGAAAATTAACATGTCATACGCACGAAGAAAAAAGGGTAAACGCAAGTAATAACAAAGCTAATTAACATACTAATATCATAGCTTTTCAAGGTCTTCAATGACTAAAATAATCAGAATACTTTTTTTCTTTTTGGTTCAACTCAAAACAAAGGAACAAGAGCGTTTTTAAGGAAAAATTTAAGACTCCTAAACTGTATAGACTTCATAGGAGAGAAAGAAGAAAAGCCTTTTACATTATCGGTTAACGCATCAAAGGTATCGTTTGCAGTCAAGCTAACAAGCTCTTTAGAGAAAGTCTCTAGGGCTATTTTTTTTGCTTGTGTTGTCATTAGTTCATCTTGATTTTGAGCGTTGGAGTACAGGTTTTCAAGATCTGCACCTTTCAGAACTTCTAGTAAATCAGTGCGATTACAAAAATCTTTAAATCTCTCGTTTAGGGCTTCTTTATTTGCTTTCTTATCTTCTTCGATTTGAACTTTTTTCGCCTTAACTTCAGCTTGCTTTTTTCTCTCTTCAGCTTTGTTTTTTTCTTTCTCTACAACACCACTTACCAGGATTGTAGGGATCGCTTCACGAAGTGCCATTTCACTATATCTAGCAAGGTTTTCAACCGTTTCACCTTTCTTGTATTTAGCGTCTAATTTCTTATTAAATTGAGCCATTGCATAGGTTAAATGCTCATCGGTTGTGGCTAAAACTTGAAGCTCTACGGCTATCTTTGCCGACATTTGATAATCATCGACGAGCTGGCGACCTGCTGGCGTTAAATCCTTAAAATCACAAGGTAAAGCTGGTTGCTGAATCTCTACTTTTTGTTCTTTGTTTTTTGGGGTGATATAGAAACGAACGCCAGTCGTGGAACGTCCTTTTTTAATGGGTTCAGCTTTGATTTTTAAGTCTGTTTTTTCGTTAATTTCTTTTACAGAAATTTTTATTGCTCGTGTATTAAGATCGCAATATCGAGGATATTTTTTAAGTGGTATATCGAGAAAGGTTTTAAGTTCGTCAATCGTAAAATCTCGATAGCCTTGCTTTGTATTTTGGTACTGCTTACAAAGCTCATAAATTTTAACGCTGTAACCACTTTTTAACTGTTGGATATTCTCAAAATAATACTTGGTGTATTCGGTTTTCGCCTGAACCAGAAGAGGGAGGACTTTCTCATGGAACTGTATATCGACCGTACCGCCTTTGTGGTACTCAATTTCTTTGAAAATTGGGACTTGTGAAAATCCGCCGTCTTCCTTTGGTATTTCAATCCCTCGAATCATATCAAGCGTAGCTTTTCTAAGCTCTATATGGTTTTTTGCTCCCAAGCCAATAGCATTAAGTAAATCAATCGCTTGAAAGCTCAAAATATCGTCAGCGGTTGTTTGTTCGGTAAGCTCACTAATAGCAAGATTCATAATTTTCATTTGAGTAAGTGAGTAGTTTTTCACTCGGCTAGTAATCACTCGATTACTCTTTTTAACCATGCGGTTTTCTGAACTCATATTTTGACATTAGTGATTAAAATAGAATCACATACTAATAATAAATTACGACGTGTCAAATAAAACGTCGTAAAAAGGCAACTTACACCTTAAATCTGTCGTATTTAAACCTTAAATCTGTCGTATTACACCTTAAATCTG
>NZ_JBFSRZ010000091.1:0-7682 GCF_041466065.1 Vibrio sp. 10N.239.312.C11 | reverse complement strand
CGACTGGCCTTAAGGTTTATGGCGAAGGTGAATGGAAAGTCAAAAAACACGGGACAGATGGCAAACGTAGAGTCTGGCGAAAACTTCATATTGCCGTGGATACAAACACTCATGAAATTATTGCAGCCGAGCTAAGTCTATCGAAAGTTACAGATGGAGAAGTACTCCCGAATTTACTGAAACAAACTCGCCGAAGTATCCACGAGGTGTATGGTGATGGCGCTTATGATACGAGAGCATGTCACGATGCAATTAAGATTAAGCGAGCCGTTGCGCTTATTCCTCCAAGAGAAGGGGCTGCCTTCTGGGAGCGGGGTCATCCCCGAAATCTCGCAGTAGGTTGCCAGAAGTTATATGGCTCAAATAAGTATTGGAAAGAGCGGTATGGTTACCACAAACGCTCCCTGTCAGAAACAGCGATGTATCGAGTTAAACAGTTATTTGGTGGTCGTTTAAGTTTAAGAAATTACAATGCACAAGTGGGAGAAACTTACGCGATGATAAAAGCGTTGAACAAGCTCACTGGGTTAGGTATGCCTGAAACTTGCCGTATTGACTAAGAAACGCACGAAATGGGGCTGCTCTGTCTCTAAACTGAATTACGCAACAAAGCCGCTCTGCGCCGACATTCTCGTATGATTGGAATAAGGATCAGGCGGAAATTCCGTTGAATATAAGCGTAAGCAAGACTACTGTGTTGAACGGACGTCCTTGGAAGTTTGGCATTGAAGCGAACTATTACCTTGAGAAAGACGAAGAAACGCGTCCAGATTTTATGTTGAGCTTTAATATCAGCCCAGTTGTTGAAAATAAGCTGGCGTCTTTGTTCGATTAAGCCGTTATTTGAAATACAGTTTTAGAAACGAAAAAGGCTGAACGATCATCGTTCAGCCTTTTGTGTTATTGGATTGAAGCGATTCTATTAACCCGCAGCAGCCTGCATGATGAGACCACAGATGTAAGCGCCGTATGTACCGAGTGCGTAACCAAGTACCGCCATTAGGATACCTACTGGCGCCAGTGCTGGGTGGAATGCAGCTGCTACGATAGGAGCCGATGCTGCGCCGCCAACGTTAGCTTGGCTACCGACAGCCATGAAGAACAGTGGTGCACGGATAAGCTTCGCCATCACAATCATTAGAATGGCATGGATAGTTAGCCATGTGATACCAATGAAGAAGTAGCCTGGATTGTCTAAGATAGCCGTCACATCCATTTGCATACCGATGGTTGCAACTAGGATGTAGATGAACGCTGAACCAACTTTAGACGCGCCGCTGTGCTCAAGGCTGCGTGTAGATTTGAAGCATGAAGCGATGAGCGCGAACGTTGTCACCATAACGATTAACCAGAAGAAGCCTGATGTAAGGCTGTATTTCGCGAGTTCTGGAGCGTTGGTCGAGATCCAAGGTGCGATTAGGTCACTGAATAAGTGAGCTAGACCGGTAAGACCGAATGCAATTCCCGTGATCTTCATTAGATCTGTTGTGGTTGTTGGGCGAGCGTTCTCTTCTTGGTATTTAGAAACCGTCTCTTTTAGCTCTTCGATAGATGATGTGTCTGCTTTTAGCCATGCATCAATCTTCTTTTGGCGACCTGCCATGATAAGTAACACGGCCATCCAAATGTTCGCACAGATAACATCAACCGTAATCATTGCAGAGAATAACTGGTCATCAACCTCGAACACTTCTTTCATTGCTGCTTGATTTGCACCGCCGCCAATCCAAGAGCCAGCCACTGTTGTAAGGCCGCGCCATACATCGCCAGATACAAGGTCAGGGTTAACTTGGTCGATAATTAGAATCGCTAAAGGCCCGCCAATGATAATGCCGACAGTACCGGTTAGGAACATGATGACGGCTTTAGAACCAAGGCCAAATATTTTACGAAGGTCTGCTGAGATGATCAGAAGAACGAGTGCACTCGGTAATAGGTAGCGACTTGCAACGAAGTATAGCTTTGAGTTTGACGCATCGATGATGCCTAAACTATTCAATAGAGAAGGAACAAAGTAACAGAGCAATAGACCCGGAACGAACGAGTAGAATTTTTTCAGAGCGCTATTTTGGCTACTTTCCGTGATAAAAACACCGCCAAGAATAACAGCTAACATGCCCATTATTACTGCATCATTAGTAATCATTATTATATCTCCTTTAAGGTGAGCGCAACCGCCTCACTTTTTGAAGTGCAGGACTATACCGACAACTGGTATTCGTTACAAATTGTAACGATAGACATACTTTGAAACGTTTGTGTTAATTTTTATGGTTTGAATTTGTGAGTGCGGAGCGTTAATTATTGGCGATGTGAATGCTTTAGTGGCGACTTGTGAGGCGTGTTTAGATATATGCAATGTAACTCAAACTTTAGAGGATGGTCGCTACGAATTAGAACGACGACTGAAGGGCTTAAAAGAATGCATATATACCCACATTGACGGTATGGTTTATGTGGGGAGGTAATGTTTTATAAATGTAAAAAGTGAATTCATTTTTGACGGGTAGCTTGAGATTGAAAATTATAACTGGATCACATAAATGTCGTGGTTCATCTGATTTAGGTTCCGTGTTTTGGCTTCATCGGTCGTGCTATTCGTATTTAGAGAATGAAAAAGCGACCCGAAAGCCGCTTTTTGAGTGGTTGTTAACCTCGAATTTGAGCTCTGCTTAGGTTTGTTCTTCCTCAAAGCCATCTGCATAGCCTTTCGGTGGCGGTGTCCAACCTCGTTCTGAGCGAGAGTGCTTGTCTGAACGGTCTTTTTTCATGTCTTCTTTCATTGCTTCTTCAAGGTGAATGAAGATTTGTCGGTAGTTGTTGTCGTAACGTGGGTTCTCTTCCGCTTCAGACCAAGCTTGGTATAGTTTTTCAGACTTACGGCTTTCAACACGTTGATACGTTGATTTTTGCTGTTCAACGAAGAATGGATGGTGCCCTAAAGAACGTAGAGCTTCTGCGCCCATTTCGAGTGCCGAGTGGTACGTTTCTGAGACTACAGAATCTGCACCAGCTTCTCGTAGGCGGTAACTGTGACCACGGTCGAACGCACGCGCTAAAATTTTCACTTTAGGGTAGGTGTGTTTAACGTATTTTACTAATTCAACGCTTGAGTCTTGGTTATCGATAGCGACGACAAACATTGCGGCTTCTTCGATCCCTGCTGTATGCAATAAGTCATGACGAGTCGCATCACCAAAGTAAGATTTGATGTTGATAGAGCGAAGTAAATCGACTTGGTTGGCTTGGTGATCCAAAACCACAGTCTTGACATCATTCGACACCAATAAGCGGTTAACGATTTGACCGAATCGGCCAATACCAGCAATGATCACCGTACCTTTCTCTTCGATAGTATCGGCTTCTCGGTCGTTAGACTTTTGCTCGTAACGAGGAAGTATCACTTTATCAAATAGAATGAATAAGCCTGGTGTTAGGAACATTGAAAGAGCAACAACCAGCGACAGAGTTTGGACTATATCAGCAGGCAATACGTGGTTTTGAGCCGAGAAGCTCAGTAGTACAAAACCAAATTCACCGGCTTGCGCCAAGCTCAACGTAAACAACCAACGGTCGCTATTTTTAATTTTGAAGATCAACGCCAATGTAAACAACACCAAGGCTTTAAGTAGCATAACGCCAAGAGTGAGGCCAATGATCAAACCAAAGTCGTTGAATAGAACATCAAAGTTGATGCCCGCACCTACCGTAATGAAGAACAAGCCAAGTAGCAGCCCTTTAAACGGGTCTATATTAGACTCAAGCTCGTGGCGGAATTCACTGTTCGCCAATACCACACCCGCAAGGAAGGTTCCTAAAGCTGGTGAGAGGCCGACTAGGCTCATTAGTGCAGCAATACCAATAACCAACATCAGTGCGGTTGCAGTAAAGATTTCTCGCAAGCCTGAGCTCGCCACAAAGCGGAACAGTGGACGACTCAAGAAGTGCCCGCCGACCACAACAATCGCAATAGATGCTGTGATCACAAGGCCATAAGCCCAGCCGGGTAGGCCAGCAACAAGACTCAACTCTTCATGGTGATCAGAAGCCGAAGCGACCGCGCTTTGTGCAGCTTCGATTAATTCTGGCAATGCCAATAGAGGGATAAATGCTAACATAGGGATGACGGCAATATCTTGAAACAGTAAGACCGAGAAAGCATTCTTGCCGCCTTCTGTCTTGGAGAGCCCTTTCTCATTAAAGGTTTGGAGAACAATCGCGGTAGATGACAGTGCGAAGATCAAACCGATAGTCAGCGCGATCGTCCAAGGTTGCCCGAAGAACAGAGCAATCCCCATGACTATGGCCGTTGTGCCACCGACTTGAAGGCCGCCGAGCCCCATCAGGCGGTTTCTCATTGCCCAAAGCATCTTCGGCTCAAGCTCAAGCCCGACCAAGAACAGCATCATTACTACACCGAATTCGGCAAAGTGTTGAATGGTCGTGGTCTCTTCACCCACTAAGCCGATGATTGGGCCAATCACCACACCGGCAATCAGGTAACCAAGCACAGAGCCGAGGCCAAGCCTTTTGGCGATAGGGACGGCGATGACTGCCGCGAGCAAATAGATAAATGCTTGTAGAAAATATCCTGTCATGATCTAACCTCTGCTCATCATTTCATCGACATAATGGTTTAGCTTTTCAGCCTTGCTTGCCTTTTTAAGGTCGACTTCGCCCGCAACAAAAGCCTCTAAAAGCGATTTGTAGCTATTTACATGATCTTGAATTCGGCCTTCTTCTAACGCAGTACGTGAACCAAACAAAGCCAATGGAGCCAAGTAGTTCATGCCGCACAAAGACGCCGTTTGTTCGATTGGGTGAAGCAGTTCACGGATGGTGAAGTGGTTATAACCGTCAGTTTGATAAGCCTCTTTTTTGCCTCCAGCGGTGATACTGCATAACAAGCTTTTACCTTGCAGTTCATTGCCGTCGGTGCCGTAAGCAAATCCGTATTCTAGGACGAGGTCTTGCCACTCTTTAAGAATCGCGGGTGTTGAGTACCAATATAGTGGGAACTGAAAAATGATGATGTCATGGTCCAACAGGCGTTTCTGTTCGCGATCGATATTGATCTTGAAGGTTGGGTATTCAGCATAAAGGTCGACACAGGTGACGCCTTCAATACGTTTGGCTTGCTCAAATAAGGGTTTGTTCGCTTCAGAGCGATGCTGAGAAGGGTGGGCGAATAGCACCAAGACTCGATTTTTCGACATATAGCCCTCTTTGTCCATTAACGAATAATATTTATTGGAATTATAGATATACAATAATAGAAGAATGGTTGAACAACAACGAATTAGCCCATACTTATCTAGTTAGATGCGCGTGTTTTTAGGGACTTAATTATATAAAACACCCGTCAATTTGAGTATTTCCGGCACACGCAGCCGATGACTGCGTAAAACTAATTATTCGCTAATAATAAAAGCGAAGAGGTGCACTTTATGTCACCGTTGAAGGCTAACGTAAATAATTCAATCACCCTACATAGAACGACAATGAATAAAGGAAAAGGTATGAGCACGGACTTGCGTCAACAATGTAATTTGCTGCTTTCTGGTCACTTCGATCCAACACCAGCACAAACCTTCGCGCAAATGGCTGAATGGTGCGAAACACATGATGTGGCGCACGACACCTACGGTGATGGCGATTTTATTAAGAGTTTTGAAAGCAAAGTGGCTGATTTGCTCGGCTATGAAGCCGCCGTATTTGTGATTACTGGCACAATGAATCAACCGACAGCGTTAGAGATTGCTTGCCAAGAAAAAAGAAATCCTTTGGTGGCGATGCACGAATCCAGCCATATTATGCGCCATGAACGCCAAGGGTATCAGCTCCAGAACCGTTTCAATGTACTTCCGGTTGGTAATGTATTTCGCACTTGGAATGTCGACGACTTAAAGGCTTGGCCTGATGAGATTGCCGCGGCATTGTATGAACTACCGATGCGAGAGATTGGTGGTCAGCTGCCTGAGTGGGAAGAGCTTGAAGCGATAAAGCAGTACTGCAAAGAACAATCGATTCATCTGCATATGGATGGTGCTCGTTTGTGGGAGTGTGGCGCGTATTATCAAAAGCCATATAGCGAGATTGCTAAGGGGTTCGATACAGCTTATGTTTCGCTCTATAAAGGGTTAAATGGTCTTGGGGGGTCACTCCTACTAGGTGATAAGGCTTTCGTAGCAAAAGCTTCAGCATGGATGAAGCGTCAGGGCGGAAATGTTTATCATCGCACGCCTTACGTGGTTTCGGCAGCAATGCAGTTTGATCAACGGATTGAGTTGATGCCAGCATTGTATGAGCGTACCAAGCAAATCTATCAAATCTTACAAGATTACCCGCAGTTCAAAGTGAACCCGCAGCAACCCCAAGTAAACATGCTTCACCTCTATTTACCGGTGAGTTTTGAGGATGGCATTATCCTGCGCGACAATATAGCTAAGAAGCACAAGGTTTGGATAGGAAACCCAGCGATCAGCGAACTGCCAAACCAATGTAAGATTGAATGGTATGTGGGTGATAACTTATTAAACTTGCCAGATCATGAGCTGATCGACATTCTAGACTTTATTAACGAAGAGCTGATTTAATTAACGAAGAGTTGATTTGATTGCAGAAGAGTTGAATTGATTACAGCAGAAGTGATTTAACTGAGATGAATACAGGACATGTTTCCTGTATTCATTTTTACGCCGATAGGATGGCGGGGCTTGTTACATGTATTGGTTGATGTACACGTCGACTAAAAACATGAATACAGGCACCGTGCTGAGAAGTCCGAAGAAGACGATTGGCACCCAGTTTTTCATTTTCTTTTTAGGTTGCTCAGTGTTGTTCATAAATTCGGCCTTAAATTAGTTGTTGTAGCTGTTTAGCTTTGTGATACTAAAAATCTACGAACATGGTATCAAATAAAATCGATGATCCCTATGCGGATTTAGCGTTTCGTGGTGTGTATCAATCACAGAAAATGTAGGCGATTCATAAGCGGTTCATAAAGACTCAATAATAATGAACCTATTAGAACAAGTATTGCCTTATTCGGCATATGAAATAAACAGCATTCAAAGATTTGGAGAAGACAACATGAGAACAATAGGAAACATCATTTGGTTTCTGTTTGGTGGCGTATTTATGGGACTGGCATGGTGGTTCTTCGGACTGCTCGCATTCCTCACCATCGTTGGTATTCCATGGGGTAGAGCGTGTTTTGTAATGGGTAACTTCTCATTCTTCCCATTTGGTCAAGAAGCGATTTCACGTGATGAATTGACCAATGAAACTGACATCGGGACCAGCCCACTTGGTATGATTGGTAACATCATTTGGTTCTTATTTGCTGGAATCTGGTTGGCGATTGGTCACATCATGTCAGCAGTAGCGTGTTTCATTACTATTATAGGTATTCCGTTTGCGATTCAGCACCTTAAGCTCGCGGTTATCTCATTGGCGCCAATCGGTAAAACCGTTGTCGACAAGCGTGAAGCAGAAGCGGTACGAGTAAGAAACTACAAGGGTTAAGACTACAGTTTAAGCCTTATATAGAACTGAAAAAGCACATCACATGATGTGCTTTTTTGTGCCTCGTTTTCGATCTAACGATGCCCCAATCTCACAAACAGTAAGCGTGTCATGAACACCGCATTCTAATCTTTCAGCACGAAGAATAAGATCAT
>NZ_JBFSRZ010000090.1:0-7944 GCF_041466065.1 Vibrio sp. 10N.239.312.C11 | reverse complement strand
TTTGAAAAGCGAAATGTCGCTTAGCTAAGTGTCCAGTCTGACTGGAGCAGATCATCGTTCGTGACTGGGCAACACCCTTTCCGTACCGGCCTACTTACCATCGGTATGCCAGGTTCTTCGCATGGTATTCCTGACTGGGCTCCTACCATTGGTGATGCTCTTAAAGAAGAAGGCTACGCGACTGCGCAATTCGGTAAAAATCACTTAGGCGATCAAGACAAACACCTTCCTACAAACCATGGTTTTGATGAGTTCTTTGGTAACCTTTACCACTTAAACGCGGAAGAAGAGCCTGAAACCTACTTTTACCCAAAAGACCCAGAATTCAGAAAGAACTACGGGCCTCGTGGCGTTATTAAAGCAACCTCTGATGGCAAAATCGAAGATACGGGTCCACTGACTCGTGCTCGTATGGAAAACATCGATGAGGACTTTACCGAAGCGGCTATCACGTTCATGGAGAAATCTGTAAAAGAAGATAAGCCGTTCTTTATCTGGTACAACTCGACTCGTATGCACGTTTGGACTCGTCTGAACGAACATTACAGCGGCATTTCAGGTCAAGGCATCTACGCTGATGGTATGGCTCAATTAGACGACAACGTGGGCGCGTTGCTTGATACTCTTGAACGCTTAGAAGTTGCAGACAACACGATTGTCATCCTTTCTACCGATAACGGTGCAGAAAAGTTTACATGGCCTGACGGCGGTACATCTCCTTTCCACGGTGAGAAAGGCACAACTTACGAAGGCGGCATGCGTGTTCCACAAATCGTGAAATGGCCTGGTGTAATCGAACCTGGCTCTGCGGTTAATGCGCTAATGTCTCAAGAAGACTGGTTACCGACACTAGCTGCTGCTGCCGGTAATGACTCTATCGTTGAAGACCTTAAAGAAGGTGTTTCTCTAAATAATACAGATTGGCGTGTTCACTTAGATGGCTCGAACTTTATGCCATATTTTGAAGGAGAGGCTGAAAAGTCACCCCGTGAAACTATCTTCTACTTCTCTGCAAACGGTGACTTCAATGCGCTTCGTTGGAACGATTGGAAAGCAAGCTTCGCTATGATGGAAGGCACAATGCAATCGGCTATCCGTCAAGCTCCTGCTTGGGCTTCAATTACAAACCTACGTATGGACCCGTTTGAAACCGCAGCGAAAGAATCTGGCATGTACACTCGTTGGATGGTAGACAACATGTGGTTATTCGTACCAATGTCTCAAGAAGTGATTAAGTTTATGGGCTCTCTAAACGATTACCCAATGCAACAAGGCCAAGGCTTCAGTGCCGCAGACATCAATTACAACACGCTAAAAATGCAAAAGCTAATTCAGCAGATGCAAGCACAAAACGCGAAATAGCGGAGCAAGGGTTAAACAGCGAAGCAACAGCTAGATAACCCGGCTACCGACCATTAAAGATAACTGACTAATTAAAGCCCCACTGGGGCTTTTTTTGTGAGGCATCAACAATCTTTTTTCTAAACCATGAATGCGCCATATCTGCATTACGACTCTTGTGCCACACCAGATATTCAGTACCAAGATCCGATTCAAACGGTAAAGGCGACAGCTTAAAATCATCCAGCAAGCCATACCTTTCAAGTATCGATTTCTGACTAATACAAAGCCAATCCGTCCCTCTTACCATATCAAGCATTTCAAATGGGCCAGGCGCCTTTCGTGCAACCTTTCTACTTTTCGCATACTTACTGGTTTTGGTTAACGGCGATTCTTTGGTATCCCACATACTATGAAGAACATGCTTCTCTTCAAGGTATTCTTCCAACGTAATCTCGTTCCCTAATCTAGGGTGGTTTTTATCATAAGCAACCACCATAGGTTCGTTAGAGAGCTGAATACATTCCATTGCCGGATCGTTGATAGGCGTATGGACTATACACAAATCATATCGGTGTTGGCGAAGGTCTAGAACGATGTCTGCGGTATAGTAAGGGTCAATATGAAGACCTATATCTGGCGTTTCCGCATAGAGGATATAGGATACACGCTTCATCAATGAATAAGTTGCACCACTAATACAAGCGACATTAAACGACCTTTCAATTTTTGTTGGGTCGAACTTTCGCTTACTTGGAAAAGTCGATTCAAAGGCATCGTAGGCCTGTTTTATCTGAGGGTAGATGTCATAACAAAAACTGCTCGGTCTATAACCTTCCTTTGTTTTCACAAACAACGGATCATCATAGGTTTCTTTTAGTCGGTTAAGCGCCTTACTAATTGCGGGCTGAGTAACGCCAAAACGTTTCGCGGTATTCGAGATAGAGAGCTCTTCCATCATGACAACAAAATACGGAATCAGACTAAAATCAGTGTTTTTCATGTTCTATTTACCAAACTCGCGTACTAAATTAACTTTCATATCATTGAATTATACCGTATCAACCAAGCACTTCATTAGCGACCCTTTTATTTTGGGAAGTCACCTACGAATTAACATGCTAGAAACGATGATTAACAGAACACAAAAAGCCCACACTTGGCAGGCTCAGGTAACTCTAAGTCAGTGATAGCGTTTATTTGCTTTGTAGCAGAGTAATCTCATCATTAACCCAGCCTAATAACTGCTTGGTCGCTTTAGACAAGACTTGATTCTGCCTCACGATATAGCCTAGGCTGGTGCTAGAGAAATTGGTCAATGGCGTAACCTTTGAATTCAAATACTGCTTAGTGGATATCGCAAACTCAGGAATGATGGCCACTCCAAACCCAGCTTCTGCCCAGTCGATTTGAGCATCGACACTCCCTACTTCCATGACTCTATGATTGGGTAGATTAAGGCTTGGTAAACCTTCATCAATGAAGTCACGGGTTCTCGTATCGTGGCCAAGTAGAATCAAGGTGAGTTCTGTCTCTATATCGTCATCTTTAACCTCGTTTCCTGTCTTGCTATCAGAGTATTGCATGTCGAAGCCATCGCCTAACGCACACCATGAAAGCTCTTGAAGCTTAGTAAAATAGAGCGACTCGTTGTGTTGCTCTTTCGCAATCACAAAACCAAGATCCGCCTGAGCGTTCTTAACTAAACTCGATGCTTGAGATGACGTAGTGTTCAGTAGCGTTAGGTCGATACCCGGATACTGCGCTTTGAACTTCTGGAACGGGCGAATTAGCAAGAATCGAGAGATGATGTCGCTCACGGCAATAGTTAACGTGCCTATTTTAAGGTCGTTAATGGCGTTGAGATCGGCCTGACAAATCTGCAGTTCGAGTAATGTTCTTTGACTTGTCTCTAGTAACCTTTCACCTGCTTGAGTCAGTTGAAACGGACTTCGCTCTATCAACTTGATGCGTGTTTGTTGTTCCAGTTGTTTTAGGTGCAAACTCACATTGGGTTGTGTCATATGCAGTGCGTTGGCTGCTTTTCCGAAATGCTTATATTCCGCTAGCGTCACAAACGTCTTCAACAAATTAATATCGAGCATCATATCCCTCCCAGGTTTTTTACATGATATATGAAATCCTTATCAAGATAATAAAGATAATTAATTTCTCTTATCCACTTTGTAGGCCTAACATGATTTCTCAATCAGTCAGGAGAAAAATTATGCCATCTATTGTTGTTGTAGGCGCAAACTGGGGCGACGAAGGCAAAGGCCGTATCGTTGATTTTTTAGCAGACCAAGCTTCTGCTAGCATTCGCTTTCAAGGCGGAAACAATGCCGGCCATACCGTAGTAAACGACTTCGGTACATTCAAACTGCATCAACTGCCTAGTGGTATTTTTAATCCTGATTGTACGGCAGTTCTTGGCCCTGGCATGGTGATCAGCCCTGCTGCGCTAACTCAAGAGATTGCAGAAGTACAAGCAGCTGGCATCAAAGTGAAAATGGCGATTTCAGACCGTGCGACACTTTGTCTACCTTTACACGCGCTTGAAGACACACTTGAAGAAGAACGTTTAGGCGATGGTGCTTACGGTTCAACACGTCAAGGTATTGCACCCGCTTACGGCGATCGTGTGATGAAGAAAGGCATTCTTGTTGGCTGGTTGAATCAACCTGAAATTTTGGAGCAACGCATTCAATTCTTACTTGATTGGAAGATGCCTCAACTTAAAGCGCTATACCCACAATGTGACTTCTCTCAGACTGCTTCTGAAATGACAGAATGGTTACTTGAAGTGACTAAAGCTTGGCGCCCATTCATTTGCAACGTAACTGAGCCGCTTAAAGCACTGCAATCGCAAGACGCGAACTTACTGTTCGAAGCTCAGTTAGGTGCAGGTCGCGACCTTGTTTACGGTGAATATCCTTGGACGACATCTTCAAATGTAACCGCTGCATACGCGGGTATCGGTAGTGGCTTACCTGCCCTTCGCCCCGAGCGAGTTATTGCTGTTGCTAAATCGTTCAGTTCGTCTGTTGGTACTGGCACGCTAGTGACAGCAATGGAAGAGCAAGATAGCTTCCGCGAAAGCTCTAACGAATACGGCGCAACAACAGGCCGCCCACGTGATATGGGTTACTTCGACGCGGTAGCAACTCGCAGCGGTGTTGACCTGCAAGCTGCAACGGAAATCGCACTGACTAAGATTGATTGCCTGTCTGGTTTGTCTGAACTTAAGATCTGTACCGCTTACTCTGGTGAGCACACTGAAAACCCGATTTGGCCACAAACGGCTGAACTAAAGCCTGTATATGAAGATATGGCTGGCTGGGATGAAGACATCACTGGCTGCCGCACGTTTGAGAGCCTTCCTCAAGCAGCACAAGATTACGTTACGCGTATCGAAGAGTTGATGGGCGTGCCAATCGTGATGGTATCAGTAGGTCCAGAGCGCGAACAAATGATCATTCGAGGCTAGAGCTCGACTCAAGTCTTTCAGCTAAAGCGGTTGCTTTAGCTGAAAGACGACAGGCACAAAAAAGCCCACACTAGGTGGGCTTTTTTGCTTGTTCATAAAGAACGAATTTGGTGCCGCTACTGGACTCTACTATCTAACTTATTCAATTGATATAAATGGATATTATAAAGTTAGAATTTCAGGATGTTACCTCTGGTGTTACCTCAGGAAAAAGCTAAACTGAGTTAACTAAATCAACCATAAGGTTACCACGTAACCACCCTGTCTCACTTTTAAACTCAAAAACGTCCCGATACTTCTTTAAAGTTAGAGTATCGAGTCGGATTTTCAATCCTATAGCATTTAAAATTAAAGAGTTATATCAAGTCGACTTGTGAGAATATACACTCTGTAATACATACCAACTTTGTAAAGCTAATCACCATTTTGTATATCAAAAAGCCCAGCTCTATTACACGCGACTAAAAACGACCTTCTTAAGAAACGTTTATCTACAAAAGGATCGAGCTCCGTATCCAGTTCAATATTTTCTACGTACTGCTTAGTCGGTAACTTAAGCTTATTCGAGCGTTCAAATACCTCGGATAGCCATGCCTTACCTGAGTTTTTTGAACAGCACTCCGCTTTATAACGTTCGGAGATTCCGTACAAATCATCCCATGTATCAAGCTCTTGTTGAATCAATGCAGGCCCCATGCTTAGAGTTACATCGGTAGCTTCTAATTTTTTCCAATCTTGAGTTTGGATAGACAAAGATAAGCTAATCAGATTCGTATGATTTGCGTAAGGATAGAAAACCTTACGTGGTACTCGTAAAGGGTTTTTAGCTTTAGCCTTAACAGTATCCGGCTTTTCTATATTGGGATCTTTTGCTAATTTGTAACTGCTGTTGCAATGCGGGCAAGCTGGTACCAAGTTAAGGAAATTAATGCTATTGAATGGATATTTTCCTTTTGGGAAGTAATGGTCATAAGCTTCCCTTGGTTTAGTAAACTGATTTAAAATGCCAGACAACCCACAAAATGGGCATACATCTCGATCGTTCAACTGAGTAAATTTCAAATTATGATCCGCAATGAGTCCTATTCGATCTCTAACTGATGCTAACTTCAGAAAGTCGCCTGAGTACATATTTTTATAAAACTTTTCAAGCTCGCTGACTAAACCAGGATACTGAGCTTCAGGATATAGAGCTTTAATTGCTTCATAAGTAGCAGGAGTACACCTGTCTCCATCTTCACAAAGCTTTTTTATATCATTATTAAGGGTAAACCAATCTTTAAATTGTTGCTTTTGAACAGTATTTAACATCTTGAATTTTTCAAAAAGAGAGTTTAAAGGACCAAGAAAATTCTTGGCTCCTTTAACTTCAACATCGTGAATATCAAGCTCTTTTATCATGTCCCTTAGGTCAGGTTTAGCTGCAAATAAAGTATCAATTTCATAGTCCACTCCATCTATAGCAACACACCATACATCTTCTAAAATGAACTGGATGTATTCTTGCATCTTGTTCATTTTATGGTCTAAAAATTGATATGGGAAGAGCATTAGTCCTGCTCCTTTAAACTGTCCACTATCGTTTTCATAAGTAAGAGCTTCTCAACAGAATCACCGAGTCGATTATCAATACGCTTTAACAAGCTATCAATATCCACCCCCTCTTTTTTGAACTCTTCTTTGAAATCATCTAGCAACTTATGAGCATATCCACCGATAGTTTCGTGCTTTCCGAACGTTTCTATGGTTATTTTGTTTATCGATGCGCCTAAGGTTTTATATTCTGGATGCTGAATAGTGACCTGATTACTTTCAGGATCTTTATCAAAGACCATAACCTTATGGCGTTCGCTATCAGAAATTAAAAACGGTGTGTGGGTCGTAATTAACATCTCATGACTCGCTTGCTCTCTATCCTTCTCTGGGAAGCACGATCTTAGTCGACTAATAAAGTTTGACCGCCATGCTGGATTGAAGTGTGTCTCAGGCTCATCCAAAAGGAATAAGCTATTGGTATCCTTGAATAACAGGCACAACCCAAGGCTATGTAATAGCTGATGCTCTCCATCAGACAAAGACTTTAACAAAACCGGCTCTTCTATCCCTTCCTTGTTAAACCAAAAGTTCTTAAAACGCATGATTCGTTCATCAGAAGCTAACGTAGGCACAGTTTCATTAACGTATAAACTATCTGATTGATATAAATCAGATTTAAGTTGCTCACTAACTGTATACAAGTTAAGCGACAACAACACCTGAAAAGCTTGAAACAATTCGATAGGTGATTTGTTAACTTCAAAACTGAAATTTTCAGCAAATGCTTCTCTAGTGGCACTGTTGACACAATAATCCAAATACAGCGTATCTGTTTCTTCATCTACAAAGAAACAAGTAGCACATCGCTTTAATCTGGTGATCATAGGATCAAATCTATCAGAAGAGTCTTCATCTGCTTCTAACAGATCAACAAGATTCAGTGTGTATCTATTCCTTTCCTCATCTACAGCCAGAGCAGGGTGTTTTAGTCCAAACAAGTCAGCTTGTTCTGGGCTAATCTCAATACCGCGTTTGATTACAATACGAAACTCATGCAAAGCACCTAATCCCATATCAAACTCAAAAAGCTCTCTAGCCTCTACTTCGTTATATAGCAAATTACAAAGCAGAATCGCTTGGCTATACGAATTATCCATATAAGCCATGCGAGTTTCAGGGCGACCAGAATAGGGAAGTTGATCCCTTAATGCACCCCAATACTCATCAAATTGAACAAATCTCATTTTAAAAAAAGGCAAACTGAGTACTTCGTTTTCACCTGAAGAATAGCCTAATACAAAATCTGGAAGTAACCGCTTAATTTCATCCCGGGAAAGTGGATTATGATCTTTGTATAACTCATCACGATTTAACCATTGTACCTTAGGTGTCATGCCTATTTCTTTTGTAATCAATACATGTGCATGTATCCGTACATCACTGCTTCCAATCGGTATTAAGTATTCGATTTCAAAACCATCGGGATTAGCTATATCACTTCTAAAGCCAGCCTTATTTGTCTCTTCATCGGCTTTGTTGCGTAATTAAATTTAAAGATAGAACAACCCCGTTTCGCGTAT
>NZ_JBFSRZ010000089.1:0-8612 GCF_041466065.1 Vibrio sp. 10N.239.312.C11 | reverse complement strand
AAATACGCGAAACGGGGTTGTTCTATCTTTAAATTTAATTACGCAACAAAGCCGTACTACTCATCAAAAGCACCTGAACGATACATTTTTTCTAAGTTGTGACCCTTTCTGATCTCACGATTACTTAGCTTATGTAGTGGAACTAGTTGTTGATTCTTCAATTCAAAGTAGCAGTCGGGTCTAAGCACGTTGTTAGACATCAAGCTGATGTTATGTGTGGTAATTATAGATTGACAGTCTAGTTTTGAAATCAAATCTACGACTCTTTTGGACAAAGAGAAGTGGTAATAAGCATCAAACTCATCAATGTATGCAAAAAAAATCTTTCCGGAAAGAAGCTTTAGATACCAAAAATAGAATATACCAAGTGACAATGTACCTGTGGATGCAACCAGTGAAAATTGAATATTTCTTCCATCGAAGACGAATTCAATAAATTCTTGCCCCGGTGGGCCTGACTTTTGGAGCTTACACTCTACACCTGACTCATTTAAAAACTTCTCAAAATCTTCTAACTTATCTTGTTCAATAATAGTCTGAGATATGCGTTTTGAATCAACAGGTTGCCCGTGATAATCCTTCATCCTACTTAGAGTTCTGAAGAATATCATTCCTTCAACAAACTCCATGAACTTGAAAAAAGTATCATTAATAGTACTTTTATCTAGCAAGGCATTCGAATTAACATATCTAACAGCTGAGACTTTGCGCTCTGTAAAATCATCTTTTAAACTATCATCACCATCAAAGTCATACTTAGCAATATTAGATTTCCTTCTATCAATATCTATAACCTTCCTACCATCAATAAAGAGCTCTTCATAGATAGCAGCATCACAGGCCTCTTTGCCGTATTTATATACGACATCAACGCCATCAATAGAAAATTCATATACGAATTCAGCTAGAGGGAGTGAAGTAAGAGCGCTTATATAATTTGAACGAAGTGAATCCATTATCGTGGGATCGGTGAGATGGCAAGTTATATCTAAAAGAGCTAAGCCCACATTAGATTTCCCTTGCCCGTTTTTCCCATAAATCATGGAATGCTTAATAGTATTATCTACAACAACATGAGTGTTGAATTCAAAAGCTCTATCTGTCTTGAGGTCGAGTTCAAACCAATCACTAAAGTTTCTAAAGTTTTTGACCGCTAATTTTTTAAGCATATTGATGAACCAGTATTAAGTGTTTACGAAACTATAGCATGCTTTGATAGTGCCGTAAAAAAATTACGGCAGTAGGTTAAGCAGACGCTGATAGATAGGTCGAATTTACCCCCGTGATACAACACGGGGGTTGTCCCCATCTTCCGCGCTCGTCGTCCTCAGTCTTCGTCCTCCTTGCTTGTCATCAGGGGAACCCATCATTTAGTGACGCGATTAGAGCACCAGTAAAACTATAACCACCAATTAACACTCAACAAAGCCTGTCCAAGTTTTAAGAGCGCCTAGCAAGATGAAGGGTTTTCGTTTGTCTCTCGAACGCCAGCTGCGCTTCGCTGATTATCGCTCATCAAGCTGAATCGACCCCTTAACATGATCATGTTCGCTTATCCCTGCGGGGCTTTTCCGTTCGTTGACCCAAAGCGCCTAAGAACCCGACCGACAACAGCGCAAACCAAGTCATAAAAAAACAGTGCGCCTAGAACACCGATAAACCCATAGATAGCAAAAGCCTGAGCAATCATTGCGATTTGGTCAGCCGTTAACGTGACACTTTCCATTTAATACCCCTATACAAAATTTAGTTGTTGCCCTTAAAACAAATTCACATCAGCTCGTTTTAATTCTGGCTCGTCTGACAGAGCCTCATGAGGCTTGCACGTTATCAATTTGGTTAACTGGCCTCTGTTGAGTTTCAGTAGGCAATCGTCAATAACATCGTAGGTCACATCGTAAGCCCTTAGATAATTCTGATTAAGGCTATAAACCCCATCGGATGCGACTATCTCAATACTGACATGACGTTCAATTTTCTTTGGCTTGATAGCGAAATTAACACCCGTTACAAATGCCTTTTGGATACCGTCAAACGGTAAGATATCCGCTATAGAAATACTCGAAACATCATCATTGTTATCAGCTTGATTGCTATTCCCACCATCAGATACACCGCTAGCACCTTGACCGCTTTCTTGAGCTTTTGAGCTGTCTTTCCCAGTAGGGGAATCTTGATATTGTGGCGTTTCCGCTTCCTGAACTTCCTCAGTAGAATCAAAAACGCGATTGGATATTTCATTGGCCATGTACCCCAAACAACTAATAAAAAGTAAAAACACTGCAATCACTTTAGGACTGCGATAAAGCGTATTCATAGCTCCGGCTTGCTTGGCTATGCCTGTTCCCGTTGACTTATAAAGTAGAAAAGCATCCAACGGTATTTTTTGCGTGGTGGTGTTAACGTCTTTGGATTTTGGAATAACTGGAGTCGATACCGATTTGTCGTGCTTCCATATTAATGGTTTGCGTTTAGTCCAAAAAAATTGGTCACGTCCCTTGTGATAAAAGTTCTGCTCACCACATGCTTTGATGCCCGTATCAATCTGTTTCCAATCAGGCGAAAGCAATTCAATATCCCAGTTATATTTCCTATGACGCATGAATCCCTCATTGAAAGTATGAGGATAGATAATGCGCCCCTGGTCATCGTATTCAGCGACTCCGCGGTCGTCAGTTTCCGATTCGTTTAGCTGTTCCATATCAGCAGGCGTATAGCGAGAATAAAAAAAGGATAGGTAAGACTCGGGTAATAGACCGTCTTGGCCGTCGTTCTTGGTGATGAAGTCCTCGACAGGTTTGTAGGTCACTTTCTTCATATCAAAACCAATGTTCTTGGAATAGATATCCTGACACTCATCGATAACAATCAAAGCACCAATAGGGCACCAACAGAAAAAGTGCGTCCATAGATGAACACCTGCCGAGTCCCTAGACGAGATACGAAACAGTTTTGATGTAGTAGGGAACTCAACACCAAAACGCTCTTGTATGACATTTAATGGTTGCATGCCCTCTATATTCGTCACGACAACCTTACCCGCCTTGAGAGCTCGATAGATTGAGAAGTAGGCCGTGTATGCGGACTTGTATGAGCCGTTTGCTCCGGTTCTTATTGTGATAGCCATGCGTTACCTCGTCATTCTCATTACAAAGCCCGTCGTGAAGAAGTTCGCCACAATGGAAAGCCCTTGAGGAATGCCAAACTTAAAGGCATAAAAGCGAATCTCAGACGGCATAGCGTTAAACGTTGCGGCTAACAAATCGTTAAAACCTATCTCCTGCAATAACATCTGTGCAGTGACGTAAGACATCTTTATAAATTCTATTTGTCCGGCTATTTTCATTTTCAAATAAAACAACTGAATGTAAGAGAAGATATTCGAAAAGATATAAGGCAGCGATTTGATGAAATCGACAACGACTTGAAATTGAGTTGAAACCCAATCAAAGAAAGCAAATATAGTATCCATTAATTAGACCCCATCATTTTGATACCGATAAGAACGAAGATGAAAAGAACGATAGCTTTTATGATTTCGGCGTTGTCTAAAAGGGCAGAGAGAACGCCAGTTTTGAATGACTGTTTGTGACCAGCAACAGTAAGGTCTAATTGATGCTCGATATATTTCCCGTCTTTGAATGCTTTGGTGTCGATAGAGAATAAGGTTTTAAATTGCTCCGTTTCGGTCTTGTAATTCTCCTTTAGAACCTCGATTTCTGCGGTGATATCTTTGAATGAATCCGCATCAAAAATAAACCCACCCATAAAATCGTCAGTAACCACAGGAGCCGAGAAAGCACTATCAGCCCCTAGTAAATCTCGAATGCCTTTTATCGCGTCTTTGGTTGCATCATCGAGGCCGCCCATACCGTCTATTTTGTCTGAAAGCCCATCAATTTTCCCTGATAGCTCAGAGCCGGATTGTTCTATTTTGGAAGATAGCCCCGTTGTCGAATCTTCTATGCTCGTTTTCAACTTAGAAACAGCATTGTCTATGTTGGTTTCATTGCGTTTATCTTGATTGTCCATTTTGTCACTTAGGAAACTACGCAACGCAACAAAGTCTTGAGAGATGGAATCATCAAGCGTGCTAAGAGCTCGATTCAAACGCATGAACTCGCGACCAGTTGCTTGTGTTGTTTTCCTTTGAGAGCTTTTTACTTGGTCGATTACTTCCTTTTTTGCATCTGCGAGGTTGTAATCAACATCTTCCACTTTTAAGGTCAAATCTTGAATGAGTTCAGTGTTCATTTGTGCGGAAGCTGCTTTGGCTAAAAAGAGATCTTGTCTTTGAGTTAATCCGGTATCGATGGAGTCGATAGCCTTAATAATCTTGTTGGTTTCTAGCTGTTGTTTCGCTGCTATAGAGGCCGGAATACCATCGATAGCACCAATGATTTTATTGTCTACAAGGTCAGTCAACAGGTCATCAGAGCGTTTAGCTTTATCAACTAGACTGGCCTCAGTTTTGGTCACCTTATCAACCATTTGAGATAACGCACTTCTAATGCTGTAGTTAACGTTCTCAACATCAGATTTTGATGCGCTTTTTGAAACCAAATCTTTGACTACTTTGGTTAGCTCCCTGTTTGTAACCGAAACTTTTTCAGAAGCTTTAGCAAGATTTAACATTGGAGTACACGTGTGGTCAGGAGCACCGGAAGGGCATCGAAGGTCATATTTGATTACCTCTGTACTCTCTAACGTATCGAGGTAAGGCTCTAATTTATCAGGGACATTGTTGTTGTTTTTATCTTCTAGAGTGTTATCAGACTTGTTTGGGTTTTTATCTACGCCATTGGGGATTCCATCACCGTCCCAATCTTCATCAACGTCAAGAATGCCATTCATATTATGGTCACCCTCCCACGGATAAAGCTTAGGCGTACCGCCAGTAAAATGATTACGGCGAGTACATTCTTTACCCGTAAATCTAAACTTAGTTTGCCAAAACTGAAAATCAGGTGAATCAGTAGAAATAGCGATAACTGCTTTTTCCATGCCGCAATAAATAGGAGCACCAAGAGCACCGTAACAATACCCTGTTGGTTGCTCACCGTAGATATAGGCATCCCAACTAACCGTACGGTTAGAACCCTTTAAAACTTCGCAAGCACTAACACAAACACCGCCACTATCGACAGAGCCTGCAGGACAATCCAAAGCATAGGATTTTGTTACGAAAATCAAGCAAGAGGTCATAAAAAAGAGAATGCGTAGAAGTGCGTTAATGGCTGTTTTCATAATCAAAACCTAGATATAAAAAAGCCCCCGTTAGGAGGCATTAATACCCGTATATACACCGTATATAAAGGATGAGGCCATAGACACACCCAAGAGGATGGTTACGACTTCAGAAACGAGTACAGCCATTAGCCGCGCATAGCTCCCATGATAGCTTTAAGGCCAAAGCCAAGCGCACCAAGGCCAATCAAACCAACCACAACCAGACCGTAGTTAGCTTGACCAGAAGTGACCGCGCCATTGATAGCGGTTTGAACGGGTGTAGCGTCGGCCATTGAAGCACCAGAAAGAACAACAGTAGATAGAGCGATTAAACGAGTTTTCATGTTTTTCATAGTATTACCTATAGATTGTTTTAAAAAATGTACTCAGCCTTTGCCGAGTGTTTTGAGTATTCGTCCAAGTACATGACCTGAAACGAATGAAAGTAAAATCCATCCCGAAACGGTGGTGTAGAGCTCCGTATCGATATTGAGGGATTGTGGTGTTGACACTAAATTGTTGTATTCAGTGTCAGTAAGCATGACGAGCTTGCAGTCAAAGTCGGTTGACGTTCTTAGATAACCTTGCTGAGTTGTCGTGATGCAGTTCATTGATTAAGCCTTGTTAACTTTCATGAAGTTATCAAAGTGCTTTTTGATTTCTTCATCGACAGGAACAAGCTTGTTGACCAAGATATCTAGTGGGTCATTTGGGTTAGCACCAAAGCTGAGTTCGTATTCACGGTTAGCAACAAATGCGCGTGATTGGATAAGCTGACGCGCATACTCAACATCGATTTTCAATGCTTGTTTGTTGTAAGGAATATCAGTAGAGAAACCGATACCCGTTTGCTGAAACTTCTCGTTGTCGACTTCTTCTACAGCACGTAGAACAGACAGCTCAGCGAACTCCATGTTTGATTTAGGGAAACGCTTGATAGCAATACCAGTTATTGTAGGCATATTCTTGACTCCAAAATTTCGATTTTCTGTTTAGTGTATTCGTCAGGAATGCCCAACGAGGTTTCAAAGTTTGCACGTCTATGATGCGTAGGAATGAGCATTCCAAAGGCTTCACCCAAATCACCTTCAGTCATAGCAACAACTTCAGATAGAGCTTTACCACATTGACGACGAACCCAAGCGATACGAGCGAAGAACTCAAGACCTGCTTTTTTCTTGTTGAGTTCAAGCTTCATTGGTTCAGCAGGGTCGATACTGGCCGAGAAATCACAGAGACCAGCAAAGGCCGAAGCAGGCGAGGCGAGTAGTGATAAATCGCACTTCTTCAGTTCCACTTCGTTGCGGTACCAAATCACTTCAGGGTCAGCGATGTTTTGCTCGAACTTCTTGTTGTACACACGCCAGTAGATTGCAGAGGTACGAGAGCCAACAAGAACGGCTTCCTCTGATAATTCACCGGATTGTGAAACGCGCTTATGAGGAACCATTGTCGGACCATGTCCACGAGAAGCAGTGCGAAATGCTCCCTCATAAAAACATTTCTCAGCATACTTACAGTCAAAGATTCCGGTGTAGTCATCCACGCAAAGGTCTAAACGGGCGAGGCGAGTGATACCCAAAAGTGATAACCACCAGTGCACCTTCTTGTGTGTGGTGAAGTCGAACAACTTAGCGCAACCAGTACCATTGATTTGCACGTAAACCGTATCGTTGTTACCGCCAACACCAACCAAACCACACTCAACCGTTCCCGTTGAATCGTAAATCACCATTGAATCTTCATAGCCATGTAAGCCACGGCCACGCATAGGAGATATGCGGAAGTTAAAGACTTTAGACATGAACTCATCAAACCTATCGGCTAAAACCTTACGGCATTTGTTACGGTGTGACTCAATTGACTTATCAATGGCTTCTGGTGAGTTAAGGCGACCATTAACGCTTCGCTTTTTAAACTCAGGAAACTGCATATTGATAAAGTCTTGTTCGTTCGAGTTGTCCAAGTGTCTAAGTGAGCCGTACGAAAACGAAAAGGCTAGGTGATCAACTTGTACCGGACGAATCTCGTCATGGAACTTATGTGGTTTTTTAGATGGCATGGAACACACCCTTAACCAAAAGCTCTTGGTAGTTATCATCCGTGATTTCGACAATCTGAAATGACACCATGCCGTAGTGAGCTTCCATGAACTGGAAGAAATCACGCGGAGTCTTGAAGAAGTTATGACCCCACGGGAAATAGGCGTTGATGCCGTGATTGGGTTCGTTGTCGAAGTAGATTGAATCCATGATTAAAGCACCTCCAACAATTTAGCTTTAGGTGAAGTTAATTCGTCATAAGCTCGTTGCAGTTCTGAAGCTTCACAAATATCAATCTGACCATCATCTGACATCAAAGCAGCTGCCAGTACTTTGATTTCCTCAACCTCAAGAGAACCGGCAACAATCTCCGAATAAGTTTTATTTGAAACCTCGAAACTACAAAATTTTGACTTTGCAAAATCAACAGAGACATCAAATAGGAAAGTAAAATAAAGAAAAGCAACGCAGAAGATATAAAGCTCGACTTTGCATTTAAGCAAAAATGAAAGGACAGGTTTCATGATTAAAGACCGACAACGTAAGAAACTTGAGCCAAAGGCCATGAGTTTTGTAAACGTTCAACAATGCTGTGAGCATCTGATTCAGAAAGGAATTTACTGTGAAAATGTTGAGCTGTGGTAATCACAAAAGGCTTACCATGAGCTGAAGTGCCAAAACCTGCAAAGTAACGAGGTAGACACCCAGAAACTAATAGAACATTAACCATAACAACCACCTTGACTGATTATTGAGAATTGGGATTGACGGTCTAAGCCGAGCTATAAGCGTCAAGGGCAAACAGCCCAAACCTAGACAGTCAAAATACTGGAACAAGTAAACTTGATTCGTTGAGGAAGATTATAGGCACGAAAAGTTGTGCCTGTTAAGCACGGAAAATCATGCCTAATCAGCTAGAATGTAGCTAAAGGGAGAATGTCTTATGTATCAAAATGAACTGTTAGATGCCTACAAAAAGGCGCAAAACTACGTACAAGATAAGCAGATTGCACATGATTTGAATCTGCCGAGACAACGGATTGGTGAAATGCGAAAAGGAACTCGTTATATATCTGATTCTGAAGCAGTTTTTCTAGCAGAAAGCGCAGGTATTGACCCTGAGATGGCTTTGTTAGGTTGTCACGTTGACCGCAACGAAAATCCAGAGATTAAACAGCTATGGGAACACATAGCAAAAAAGTGCAACGGGCTAGGATTAAAAGCGATTTCAATGACTTGCGCGGGATTCGCGTTGATGGCGACCACCCCAGTTGATCCCACGATTCTGTCAATCCCATTTTAAAATGTCCTCTTTTCTCCCAAATAGAAATGTCACCTTTG
>NZ_JBFSRZ010000088.1:0-9095 GCF_041466065.1 Vibrio sp. 10N.239.312.C11 | reverse complement strand
CCAGCCAAATATCCGTTCAGGTTCAAGCAATAATGCTTATCCGAACGGCATTACCCATTATTAGCTAGACTTTTTACTCATTCACACCCTGTTCACGGTTTTTTGCAATACTAAAAGTTATCCATTCTTCTCATGCTGTTCGCTGTTAATCCCCCGAGATGTAATACGGGGTGAAAGTCTTTATTTAGACCCATTTCCGGGAAGCGCAATTAATTGATTTACCTTGTAATTAAGTGCTGATACTTTATAATTCGCGCAATAACATAATTTACGGGATTGGTCATGGTAACTGAGCATTTCACTTTAGTCGAGCAACCTCATCATAAGTTCATGTTGACAACGATGACAGCAGGAACTTTAAAAGATATCACTTATACAGCTGTTCGAGGCGTACATAACGAGGTTGGTGCAGTTCAACGCATTTTGATTGAGCGTAGGATTAAGAGCCTAAAAGACTTTGTTATTAGTGGTGGTGATTTGCCAGGCTGTATTATTTTAAATTGGATTCATGATGGTTTGGAGATTCAAGGAAATTCTTTAAGTTTTGAATTACTACCACGCATAGCCCAAATTATAGATGGCCAACACCGTGTTGCTGGTATTAAAGAAGCTATAAAAGAGAAACCAGAAATCGCTGACATGCGTATACCCGTAGTTGTATATCAAAACCTGACAACGCAAGAATGTGCTGACATTTTTATAGCCATTAATACGGAGCAGAAGCCTGCCCCGAAGAGTTTAGTCTATGACTTGTACGGTATTGGTTCTGAAGTAGCTATTGACCACGCGGCTGCGCGCGCGCGCGATATCGCAGCAGTTTTGAATACTGATGAGAGCTCTCCTTACTTCGGCAAGATAAAATTCCCTGGAGAGAGACGCCGTAAAGGTGGTATAGCGCTCTCTACTGCAGTAAGTGCTATTAAACCGCTAGTTGAGCCTAACGCATCTTTTGAACAAATTGGAGTTCATGAGCTAAATAGTCAAATAAAATGCTTGAACAACTATTTTTCAGCTATAGCAAACGAATATGGTAGCGACTGGGATTTAAATACTAATGCCTTCCAGTACTCAGCCGGATTTACAGCAGCTTGTGAGTTTTTTAAGTTGAAGCTGTTGGGTTACTGCACGACTAAAGGCTCCTTCGAAATAGAAACGATTCAAAGAGCGCTGTTACTAAAAGAAAGTGGATTGATACGACAAGAAGAAGTTTCTGGCCAAGGTGGTAAAGAAGCAAGCCGAATCATTTTTACTCGAATTGATGCGGCTTTCTCTCCAGAAGAGGCTTTAATCCCAACGTTGAAGTTCTAGTATGCAGCATTTAGCTAACGACTACATAAGAAGTAACGTCATTACAGGACATAGTCCTCAGACTAGTACTATCCCTCAACAAGTCTTTTCGACACTAGATATAGCTGCTATTAAAACCGAACTTGAAAAAGACTGCACTAGCTATCTTTATTCTGCTGTTATTAGCTTCATTGATGCTTTGAATGGCCTGACTAGGGGGTTTTATAGTTGGCCAACTGTAAAATTGTATTACTCAGTGTTCTACGCTCTTAGAGCGTATATGGGTTTGAAAGATATATGTATATTTTATGTGGGCAAAAAAGTATTTTCTATAGATCTTAACTCTGCAATAAATGCACACAAAGAAGGTGGTACTACACATAAAGTCGTTTTAGATGTTTTCAAAAGAAGTTTTCCTCATAATGTTTTGCTTTCACAGGATATAGATCAAAAACATCCATTTGATTGGTTAACTGATCTTAGAGAACATACAAATTACAAAAACCCCAAGTTTTGTGAACCTAGTACTCCTACTCATTTTTCTAAAATAGAAAACTTGTGTATAGCTACAGCACTCCAAGCCTATAACGAAGATGAAGACTATCTATATACTTTTGACGATGATCATGCCTGTGTTGCCTATCCTCTCAAGATAATTAGATTAGCTTTAAGCGAGTTTGATGACAAAGGGCTGACTTTTGATAACTTAGATCTTGAACATATCTCTACAGCTTTAGCGCAAATTGACGGTGCTACTGAATGCTTTAGCGAATTCTTTTATGAAGAAGAAGAGTTTGATGAAGAAGAGTTTGATGGAAATGAATCTGATGGAAATGATCCCGCTGAACCGCAAGATGTCTTAGCAAACCAAACTGAAGATTAAAACAGGGCTCTAAGAGCCCTGCCCAATCTATACATTTCTATTTGTTAGAATCATCAAGCGAGCAATTTTACGCGCTAATTTCAGCAACTCAGTATTCGTTTTTACTTCTAACTCAGATTGGATTTCCAATAACGCGATTCCAGTCATTACTTCTTGCGGAGACGCCATCCTACCAGTCGAAATTTCTAGTAACCCGCCTAGCATTTTAAAGCCGAGCCATTCATCCCTGTGAGATAGTTTCAGACGTTTGTAAACCTCATCAACCGTTTAGACTCATTTGGTATCTGTTTTCCTCTGTCCCACTGTTTGACTGTTCTCACACTTTTGAAACAAAGATTAGCTGTCTCTTCGATAGTTAGCCCGCATTCAAACTCACGAAAAACATAGTTTTTGGTCATTTCGTGATGCTTCATGATTCACTCTCTCAAAAGCGAAAGAGTTTATAAATTCATAAGCTTTAGTGACACGAGTTGCATTGAACATAAGGACGCAATTTGCGCACAGTACGAAAGCGTATTAACTAACAATATTTGCCTTATAATAAGTTATTCATGAATTGCTAATGTTCAATTTTTAGTAACAAACTTCTGTCCATTAATGAGTCAGTAGCATTGCTGACTCTACGAATACCAAGGTAAATTATTGTATTTGAAATATTACTTATTGTTAGGTTAAGTTGATGTTTTTTAGTATGAATTTTTTTATTGGGGTCGGTAGCCCCAGATCTTGCAACTCAGTTGGTAATACCCAAGTTTGTTCTTGATTTAAGCCGCTCATACGCTCAATGGACCAAACTTTTGCTTCAAGCTTGTAGTGTGTAAACGTGTGCTTAAAGCTTCCCTTTAAGTGAACATGTTCGCCAAGGTGTTCTGGTTCAATATGAATTTGAGGTAGACACCACAATGCCCCCCAAATACCGTCATTTGCTCGTTTCTCTAATAATATTTTCCCCTTTGATTCGATCCAGAGAAACTGTCCTGCGCGAGTCGGCACGTTTTTTTTAGGTTTGGGAGTTGGTAACTCGTCCACTCGATCACTTTTGAAAGCGATACAAGCCCCCTGAAAATCACATTCTAAGCAGTTGGGACTTCTCGGCTTACAGACAGTTGCCCCCATATCCAGTAATCCTTGTGCAAAAGAACGATTGTTTCGTGTGGGCGTAAACGTCTCTGCAAGCCCCCACAATTGCTTATCGACTTTTGATGTGCCTGGCACCCCATCGATCCCAAAAAAACGGCAGAACAAGCGTTTGACGTTGCCATCGACGATGGGACCATAGGTGTTGTAAGCGAATGAAGCGATGGCACCCGCGGTATAGCGGCCAACGCCAGGAATTTTGAGTAGTGTCTCAACATGGTCTGGGAATAGACCATTACACTCATCCACGATGTATTGCGCGGCTTTTCTCAAATTCCGAGCGCGAGAATAGTAGCCTAATCCTTGCCAATGGTTCATGACTTCATCTTCCGTGGCAGCAGCTAAAACTTCGATCGTTGGAAAGCTAACCATCCAACGCTCGAAATATGGAATGACAGTGGTGACTTGTGTTTGTTGCAGCATGACTTCAGAGACAAGCACGCGATAAGGCGTTGGGTTTTCTTGCCAAGGTAAATCATGGCGACCGTGTGTCTGTTGCCATGTGATGAGCTGATCTTGGAATTTTTCGGGCGTCAAAGGAAATTGTGTCATAAATTTTTCTTATTTGAATTGCTGACTTGGTTGCTTCAATTGATGGAAATGAACCACCATTTACGTTTTAGTGCTGTTTTTATTTTAAATACAATGAATTATTAATAGTGACCCACTAGCTCATCGTGATTCTTGAGTATAGCCAAACGGTGTAGGCGGTTTTGTTTTGTTGCCAAGGTAATTCTTTGCGCCCAAAGGCGTCATACCACTTTAATATGGCGGTTGCGAAAGGAGTCACGACATGCTCTATGCTTTGCTATTATTAGGAGTGAAATTGCACCACACTTACGGTTGGATGTAAAACAGACAAATTGTGTGGGAATTTATCCACGGAAAGACTTGCACCGGAGGCAATTCTTTGGATAATCCCCGCTTTGATTAATCAATGTGCAGGCAAAAATCAATGAGTGAAGTGACCACTAACGAATATACTGAAGACGGCAAACTGGTTCGTAAGATCCGTAGTTTTGTTCGCCGCGAAGGCCGCTTAACAAAAGGCCAAGAAAACGCGATGAACGAATGTTGGCCAACAATGGGTATCGACTACAACCCAGAACTTCTTAATTGGAAAGAAGTGTTTGGCAACGACAACCCTGTTGTACTAGAAATTGGCTTCGGTATGGGTGCATCACTGGTTGAAATGGCAAAGAATGCGCCTGAGAAAAACTTCTTAGGTATTGAAGTTCACAGCCCAGGTGTTGGTGCGTGTTTAGGTACAGCTCGCGATGCTGGCGTAACTAACCTGCGTGTAATGTGTCACGATGCAGTAGAAGTATTTGAACACATGATCCCAGACAGCAGCCTGCATACACTGCAACTGTTCTTCCCTGACCCATGGCATAAAGCTCGTCACCACAAACGTCGTATCGTTAAGGCTGAGTTTGCAGAGATGGTTCGCGGTAAGCTGCAACTTGATACTGGTATTTTCCACATGGCAACAGACTGGGAAAACTACGCAGAACATATGATTGAAGTGATGAACGTCGCTCCAGGTTTCGAGAATATCGCTGAAGATGGTGATTACATTCCTCGTCCAGACGAGCGTCCGCTAACTAAGTTTGAAGCTCGTGGCCACCGTTTAGGTCATGGTGTTTGGGACATTAAGTTCAAGCGTACTAAGTAATTCTGAATCAAATTAAGTGAAGGTGAATCCGACTTAGGATTAAACCCTACACTTTATGGGATTGATAAAAGCCAACATTATTGTAGTGTTGGCTTTTTTGTCCTTAGGCTTTTATCAAATTAGAAGTTTAAGGACAAAACTGAATATCACACCCCTACAAAAATAACAATAAGAAGTAAGCTCACATGAAACCAACTCAAGCTATTTTAGCCGAGATTTTAGACGAAGTTCGTCCCTTAATTGGTCAGGGAAAGGTCGCTGACTATATTCCTGCATTGGCTCGCGTATCGAACCAGAAATTGGCGATTGCGGTATACACCAATGAAGGTGAAGTTATTCAAGCTGGCGATGCTGATGAAGCCTTTTCCGTGCAATCAATTTCGAAAGCTCTAAGCCTAACGCTAGCAATGGTGCTGTATAAGCCGGAAGAGATATGGCAGCGAGTAGGGAAGGAGCCATCAGGACAAGCCTTTAACTCGATGATTCAGCTTGAGATGGAACACGGCATCCCTCGTAACCCGTTTATTAATGCTGGCGCAATTGTCGTTGCCGACTTATTACAAAGCCGTCTATCAGCACCAAGACACCGTTTATTAGAATTTGTCCGTCAGCTATCAGGTGATACACATATCGTGTATGACAAGGTTGTGGCGGCTTCTGAGATGATGCACAGCGATCGTAATGCTGCTATCGCTTACTTGATGCGTTCATTTGGTAATTTTGAGAACGATGTTATTCCCGTACTCAACAATTACTTTCATGCTTGTGCGCTTAAAATGACCTGTGTGGATTTGGCGAAGACCTTTAGTTATTTGGCGAACAAAGGTGTGTCGGTTCAAACCAAGAAAGAGATCATTACGCCTGTTCAAACTAAGCAGTTGAATGCTCTGCTTGCGACATGTGGTTTGTACGATGGAGCGGGAGAGTTTGCTTATCGTGTTGGTATGCCAGGAAAGTCTGGTGTCGGTGGTGGGATTATTGCGATTGTTCCTGGCGAAATGACGATCGCGGTATGGTCTCCAGAACTGGACGCGTCGGGTAATTCACTGGCGGGAACTCAGGCTTTAGAATTGCTCTCTGAGCGTATTGGTCGTTCTATTTTCTAAGTTCTAAGTTCTAAGTTCTAAGTTCTAAGTTCGACAAAAAAGCCTCTCGTGATGAGAGGCTTTTTGCATTCTAGCGTTCGAACTATTCGTCTTCTTCTGCCATAAAGGCTTCAAGCAGATCATTCAGGAACAGCTTTCCTTTTTCAGTGATCTGCCAATGGCTGTCGGTTTCATTAAGATAACCGAGCTCTTTGGCCCACTCTATCGTTGGCTGAATTGAATCAAACTCTAACCCAGTCGTATCAATGAAGTCTTGTTTTGGACACGCTTCCATTAGCCTGAAGCGGTTCATGAAGAACTCGAAAGGGCGGTCCTCATTAGGTACTTCAAGTTCATCCGACAGATAGGGTTTCACCAGATTCTGATACGCGGCTAGGTAGCCTCTAGGGTGTTTAACCTTAGTGGTACGAACAATACGTCCATCTGCAAAGCTCAGCTTGCCATGAGAGCCACAGCCAATACCTAGGTAGTCACCAAAGCGCCAGTAGTTGAGATTATGCTGACACTGATACCCCGGCTTGCTGTAACCTGAAATTTCGTACTGTACATAACCTGCATCTGCGAGCTTCTTATGGCCTAAGTCGAAGATATCCCAAAGGTCATCATCGTCAGGCAGCTGTGGCGTTTTGTAATAGAACATGGTGTTAGGTTCTATTGTTAGCTGATACCAAGACAAATGTGGAGGGTCGAGCTCGATCGCTTTGTCCAAATCAGCCAAGGCCTGATCAATGCTTTGATCGGGTAAGCCGTGCATTAGATCTAGGTTGAAGCTATCTAATCCGATTTTATGCGCTAAATGAGCTGCGTTGACAGCTTCGTCTTGACCGTGAATACGCCCAAGCCTTTCCAGTTTCTCTTGTTCAAAACTTTGCACGCCCACCGAGATTCGACTAACCCCTGCCTTTTGGTAACCTGCAAAACGTTCAGCTTCTATGGTGCCCGGGTTGGCTTCCATGGTAATTTCTATTTCAGGTTTGAACGGGATGCGCTGTTCAATGCCTTGCAGCAATCGACCTATTCCTTCTGGAGAAAATAGACTCGGCGTGCCGCCACCAATAAAGATCGAATGCAATGGGCGAGGTGCGCCATTGAGTTGGTATTTTTCGATATCGGTATCGAGATCCTCAAGCAGAGCATCAATGTACTCTTTTTCAGGAATCTCGGCTTTTAGAGCGTGAGAGTTAAAATCACAATACGGACACTTTTGTACACACCATGGGATGTGGACATAAAGGCTAAGTGCGGGTGGTATAAGCGCTGCATTGTGCATTACAGGGCTTGCTCCTTGAGAGTCTTAAATAATGACGCGAGGGCTTTACCACGGTGTGACAGTTGCTTCTTACGTGACGATTCAAGCTCTGCTGAGGCGCAGTTATCTTCTGGCACAAAGAATACAGGATCGTAGCCAAAGCCATTCTCACCGTGTTCTTCAGTCAAAATACGACCTTCCCATTTGCCGTGACACACCAATGGTGTTGGATCGTTTTCGTGACGCATTAGCACCAACACACAGTGGAAACGAGCGGTACGCTTTTCAGTAGCCACATCTTGCATGGCATCTAACAGCTTTTCGATGTTCTGCTTATCAGTCGCCCCTTCACCTGAGTAACGCGCTGAGTAGATACCGGGTGCACCATTAAGGTAATCAACTTCTAAGCCAGAATCGTCAGCAATGGCTGGCAGCCCTGTTTCTTTCGCTGCATGGCGAGCTTTGATGATGGCATTTTCAATGAAAGTCGTTCCCGTTTCAGCGACTTCTGAAACGTTAAATTCACTTTGCGCGACAACGTCGAAACCAAACTCAGACAGAATATCTGCCATCTCGCGAACTTTGCCTTGGTTGCCTGTTGCTAAAACAATCTTACTCATGGGGATGTGGCTCTAATAAGTTAATGACTAGAAATGTGAGCTTTGAAGCTACTCTTCTATATAGAATTTTTGTGTGAAACGCAGTGGTCCAGTGCCTTTCAAGCCTGCGTTAACATCAATATCAAAAGTGATGTTCTCTTCGTGAGTGATAGGGAACTCAGCAAGGTAATAAATCGCATCACCTTCCTTTATTTCACGGAAGTTAAGCGTACGAGTATTACCTACTAGGTTTCGTGCTGTTCCCGTAATTTTAGCCGTTGTTGCAGGCTTGCCTAGAGAAGCGTTGTCTAGCACGCTGATATTTAGAATCGCTGAGTATCCGTTTCGTTTCAGCTTATATTGCTTAGCGACCTGCGCAGTTAAAAACGTGGAATTGAAAGCCGAGTAATGAACCTCGACATCCTTTATACTTTTAAACTGTCCTGCCGAGCTTGGTAGGGCAATCAGAGCGGTGAGTAGTGCTGTTATCCATAGACGCATAATGACTCCAATAAATAGCAAAAAGCCATCATAGGATGGATTCTATAACTCTTTTAAATTAATGAATCCCAGTAAAATAAAGGCTTAGTGATACTGTTTTTATTTACATATGATGGGGTGTGTATAGTTAATGTGGTCATTTTGTGGATCTTGTTAAAGGGTTAAATCTAACGGCATCCAACAAATAATCAGGAGCAAAATGAGCATACGTCATTGTCTGCTGAATTGTAGCGTGACCAAGTATTTTTTGTAATGCGAGTATGTTACCACCATTCATCATAAAGTGACTTGCAAATGAGTGTCGAAGAACGTGGGAGGCTTGTCCCTTTGGTAAACCAAAATCGCAGTTTTTTAAGCATTGATAAAAGCTAGTGTAGCATTCGCCAAACAAGCGGCCATTTCCATCTTGTTTGATCTCTTCCTCCAGTTCTTCACTAATCGGAACCGTTCGGTTTTTCCCATTTTTTGTATCAACAAAGGTTACTCGACCATGAATCAGATTACTTCCCTTTAGGCTTTCCGCTTCGCTCCATCTTGCTCCTGTAGCCAAGCATACTTTTGCTACTTTGAGCGCATCACCATCTAGTTTGAGAAGTAATGTATTGTATCCGCCCCATGAACCCACGGGGCGACTTGTCAGTGTTTGAAGTTCCAAGGC
>NZ_JBFSRZ010000087.1:0-9647 GCF_041466065.1 Vibrio sp. 10N.239.312.C11 | reverse complement strand
GAAATACGCGAAACGGGGTTGTTCTATCTTTAAATTTAATTACGCAACAAAGCCCCCTCACATGGTTATCTTAGAAACAGACCTTTGGCGATTATTTTCTTTTCAAAAAGCATTAAGACATGATTTCGAATCCGGAAGAATTCCATCCCATGTTTGGGTAAAACGTTATGGCGTTTATTTGCAAATTTTGGAGAAAGATCTGCCAGATGCATTCAAGCACCGTCCCTTAGTCGTATCTAAAGCGCGAAAACGCGCTGAAGATTCGCCATATCCATTATGGGATCTACATGAAGGCTCTTATCTAACAAACATGCTGAAGAGCATGGAGGCTGCATCGTGAGAATTCTAAAATTACAACAATCAAATGGACTTTCGGGCCAAAATGCATTGACGGTCGAGCAACTTAAAAGATTGACTTATCAAGAGAAGACCCGGTTATCTATTGGGGAGTTTGAAGGGCAATCTTTAGGTGATTATGGTGATGAAGAGTGGCTGTTTTATCTATTGAATGGTGCTGCAAATAAACATCGTTCAGACAAAACCTTAAATTTTAAAGATCAACTTGTAGAGCTAGATCTTACGTTGAACAAGAGTGAGGCGGTCGGATGTTACACCATCTTCGAAGCTGCTCGTGATTGTTTGTGGTTACGTTATCAGGATGGCATATCAGTTGGGACACTTAAAAGTGAATTGAGAGCTTGGAAGGTATTCTTCCTATGGTGGAAGGAGTTTTTTGATGGAATGGATTTTGAGCAGTGGTTATCTGAACCTTTAAGGTTAAACGAGTACTTGGAGTGGATTAAGCGTGACTTTCGAAAGAATAATAGCCAAAGCATGATCTCTAGCATTCAGCAACAATATCGACTTCAACCTTTATTTCAGCTTTATAAATATCGAAGTTTATTAAAGTGCGGCTTAGCTTACCCGCCGTTTGGCAGGCGCGCAGCGTCTACGGTATTGGGATTTAAAAGGAAATATAAGCAAACTCAGGTTATTGAGGAGTCTTCATGGGTTCTGATTATTCAAGCTGCGTGGAAGATAGTGAGTTGCTCAGATGGTGCCATTGCGCTCTATAACAACTATTGGGAAAGTGAACGATTAAAACTAAAGAATAAGCCCACTCGTGACGGAAACGTTCCGAGTCAAAGTACTTTATTTAATCGACTCCAAAAGTACCTAGTGCAGCATGGATATGATTCATATTCAACGCTGGAACGGGAAATTATTCTTTTTGAAGCTGCGGCTGCTGTTTTAATTCTCGGGCTTACAGGTATGCGCCAGAGTGAATTATCAAGTTTATCAAAAGAGTGTTATCAGGAGAAAAATTCCGACTTTTCTGCCATTCAGTTTAAATCAAGTTATTTACAAGGAGTGACCTTCAAGTATGCACACTTGCCCGAAGGGGAATCACATCAATGGCTTGTGCCATCAAAATTGAAATTAGTGATCGAGAAATTAAATCGACTAAATCAATGTCGGCGTATGCGAACTTTTGAAATGTTAAAAAAACATAGGTTTAATGGAGAATACGAACGGTTGTGGGGAGATGCCGTTCGAGCAAATCAAAGCCTTTTTGTGTCGTGTGGTTTGAATGTAAACCACAAGCTTTCTATGAGGTGGGGAATGTTGACGATTAAACGGCGAGTCGATACCTTCATGGAATATCTGTCAAATGAACAAGGGTTATCCGTCCCGATGCGTGTTACTCCGCATATGTTTCGGCGTACTTTTGCACGATTCATTGCGCTTTCACCACTTGGTAGTGTTGAAGCTTTGCGAGATCAGTTTGCTCACCGTGCTGGTGATGTTACCGAATATTATACTCAAGGTGGTGACGGCGAGATTTTGAACTGGATTTTAGAGGACCAGAGTTCTTTTCAACAAGCCGTGATTGAAACACAGCTTAATCATAATGATGGCTTGCATGGAGGGCTGGGTGACGCAGTCTCCTCGGAAGAGTTTGCAAGCAGAGACTTTCACACGTCTAAAAATTTAAAAACTTTACGAAAAAATATTGGGGGTGGCATGGAAGTTCAACTCAATGCTCACTCAGTTTCTGTTCGGCCGGTTGATAAAGGGGCGTGCGCTAATAATTGCCGTCTGAATCGAGTGCAATGTATCTCCTGTGAGAACTGTGTAATTACGCCAGCTCAGTTACCTTTTTGGGAAGATCAACTGACTATTATGGAAGCGTGTGCAAAAGAGGGCATTGTGCAGGGGATTGATAAAGTTCGTGAACTTGTCAGCCAGCTTAGGGAGGATATTCGTGAATCAGCAGCAACAGCCGAGTGAGGGGCTTAATGAACGATTTCAGGAAGCATTAGAAGCACTGAAACTGTTGACTCCAGAGGATGTGTTAAGAGGGCGTCGTCAATGTATGTCCTTACGTTTATTTTCCGATACATTTGATATTACTCGCACCACTATTAAAAAATATCCTCAATTCTACGAACAAGTACTGCTTGCTATCACGGGATGGAACCATTCTTTTGATCTTTGTTCTGAATCCCCAAAAGATACAATCAAGCCGAATAGAGCCGATGAATTGGAAAGTAAAATTTTAAACTTGGAAGAAGAGTTATCTTTGGCACAAGGGGCACAGTTTGAGGCTTGGCAAGAGCGGATGAGGTCGGAAGAGGAACTGAAGAAAGTCGTCGCCGAACTGAATCAATTGAAACAAGTAGGGCGATTTCCACCGGTCGTAGAGGGTTTCTCCTCCCGCTATGCTAAACGAGTGCCATTATGGTTTCAGTTTGAAGTCTTGAGGTTATACCCATCGGAGCATGAATCGATCATGGTGAAAGTTGAGCAATATAAAAAACGATATGCATCCGCTTTACCGGGCGGGACTGATGGTTTTTATGCGTTATTTGTTCGCCCGGATGCTGCGTTTGTTGGTTCCTCTTTGCTTGAAAGTATGGGGCAACAAGAAGAGGTTGAAGCCTTATTAAAGTCGAGGTGTTTGTAATCTATGGTTTATAGGGGGCTTTTTGAGCCCCCAGTATGTTATTTCTCGATTGTAATTTCTCCTTGCTCTATCAAGAGAAGGAAACGCTCATAATCGTGCTGATAGGCATAAATAGGATATGGTGCACATGAGCCTGCTAAAAACTGCTCGAAAGCCACTCTATAGATGTTAGGTAGCTCATTTGGATCAATGACTTTGAAGGGAACATCGGTCAAATTAAAAGCAGTGAGTATAGGGTGTGATATTGAATTGTTTGTGGTCTATTATCTTTCATAATATGAATCAAAGTCATACATCAACATTGAGGCAACTATTTTGCTGCTCTGATGACCTACTGAAATCGTGACAGTTTTCGGTTTAAGACGTACCTTCGAAAGTTAGTAAGCTGTCAGTCAATCATGGTTTACCTTTGTTCGTTACCTAATGGTAGGCAAATTGGGGCTTGAGGCATTTTTTGTTAAGCCCGATGGACTATGGTAGCTAAATTCGCAGTGCTCGCGGTTTTAGATCATTTCGAAACGGGGCGTTTGGTGCCATTAACCGACTGTGAAAGCTGTGGACAACCAAAAAACGCCTATTAAACTACGGGAACTGTGGAAACCAACAATGCTTAGAAACCTATAGCAGTATTGCCTCTGGGTTATGTACTTCCAGGTCAGAGATAAAATGCTCTATGTGTATGTTTTTAAAGAGATGTGATAGTTCTAAGTTCAATCGAAATCGTGACAACTTGAAGGTTAATAGCCTTCATATTGGCACTGGTTGAAGGTTAGTTGCCAGACGGGAATCAATCATCAATACCTTTGTCCTTTGCCTTATGGTAGGGAAAATGCGGGATTGAGGTGTTTTTTGGTTGGTTCTATGGACTATGGTAGCTAAATTCGATCTTCACGCGGTTTTTAAGTCAATTCATCACGATTTGGTAGGGAAAATCCGATTGGTGGCGGTTTTAGGTCCGGTGTAAATACATTTAACCAAGGTAAAAGCTCAACACTTGAAGTGTGTAGGGTTCTATTAAACAGCGTAATAGACGCCAGTATTAAGTTTGAAACTAACTTAAAACCAAGAAATACCTATCAAAAATGCTGGTTATGCTTATGATGGTACATGTATATAACTGGTTTTACTTGATGAAATCAACTCGCTCGTCTGATACGTAATCGAGATAAATGGAATCAAAGAGTACTTTGATAATTTTTGGTGATTATATTTTTAAGGGTAGCTGAGGCGATAGATGATTACACTAAATGTTTATTTTTGCTCTGTTAACGCACCGTACATATTAACATCCGAGCTTTTGAGCAGCATTCAAGAGAGTTACCCTGCACTCTATCCCGAATTTTTAAAAGATGAAGGGGCGCTAGAAGTAACAACAGTCAGGATTATCGACAAAGAGTATGCTTTTTACCCATCAGATGTAGAAAAAATCGCACTCCGGTTTGGTATTGATATTGAATTTAAGAAAGTAATCCTTTGACTTATAAAAAGGGATTGGCTGAGGTCATGTGTATGGTCAGAGAGAGTCTAAGTTGCAAATACTACAAGAATAATGAAATCTGACTATTCGTAACCTCCCTCAAGCTTCATATCAATGTACTGCAGTAATGCAGAAGCACCATATTTGTTAATAATGTCTTGAGGTGTTATATGTCCGTAGCTGGCCACCAAGTAGGAGGTATACCAACTTACATAATCTTCATCTAGATGACACAGCCTATCCATAATTAACTCAGTATCCACGCTAGAAACAACCTCTCTGATGTTTTCCAATGAACTTCCAATGTTCTGCCCTTTAGATTCATTGCATCTCATAGTAAAAGACCTACTTCTGTGATTTTGGGGGAGTGAACCCTAATTCATCTATACTCAACTTCAAGTTTGTGCAGCAATACTATGAAAAGTCAAACCTAAAAATGTCTGACTTGACCATCTAACTCAGTATCTCGAATTTTTTGACCATTTCGGAGTGACTGCTTCAGCGATATCAGACACTCTCGTTAGCAACTTTTGTCATCTTTTTAATAATTCATGCTTCGCTAAATTAGCACTAAATTAGCAATTTTTCTAAAACGGAATTGCCCCTTTCCTTGTGAGAGTAAAGGCCCTTTCACATTCTGTTAATTGAACCTTGCCTTATCAATATTAATGAAACGATAGACTATTACTCAATCAGTTTTGCTGTTGTTCATTCTCATTATACGCAGAGCCGTCACACAGTTTGCTGATATACGTTGAGTTGCTTACTTAAGGCGAGCAGAATAGGAGGGAGAAGCAACTATATGTTGTAAATTATTGCTCTCATTGACATTTATCCGTTCAGAATTACAGGACTGTGTTTTTGAAAGCCCCTGCTTTGTTTTTAGGTTTTGTTATATGAAAATCACCTCTTTCGCTTTGAAAAACTACCGAAGACTAGCCGACGTCAACTTGGTGCTAGATGATAAAACAACTGTCCTTGTCGGAGCTAATAATAGTGGAAAAACGTCCTGTATAGGGGCGCTACACACCTTCCTGAAAAGCCCAGACAATCTAAAAGTTCGAGATATATCGAAGCGTAATTGGAAGGAAATCCAAAAACTAGGCAAACAAATCGAACAAGAATTTCCTACTAGCGAGAAAATGCAGGAACTATCGGATGTTCTTATCAGTCTACTGCCGAGTTTAGACATAGAGATCACTGCAGAAGTGAATGAGGCATACAAGGTTCGTGACATCCTGCCAGATCTGGAATGGCGCGGTGGTGCGTTATTTGTTCGCATAACTTACGAAGCAACTGATATTTCTAAACTGTGTCGTGAGTTTGTTGATATGAGAGGCGTTGTATCCAAATATACAGGTAAGGTAAGTTTGTGGCCCAAAGATCTATGTGATTTCTTGGAGAAAGGTCGTAACCTCAGTAAATTCATTAAGCAAAAGCATTACATTTTGAGCAAAGGAGTCGAGCCTACTTCGAAAGAGGTTTTGCAGCCCCTAAAATCTGACGCTTTGAAAAAGTTAATTAGAGTCGATGTTCAATCTGAGCAACGCGGCTCAGGTGATGAAGATAAAACGGAGCAAAAAGGACCATATTCGGAAAAGCAGCGGCTCAATAAGCTACTTCGAGGATATTACGATCGTATCTTGAACCCCGAAGATTTTCCTGAGCCAGAAGACCTTGAGGTCTTGGGACATCAGCAAGACCTAGAAGAGGGGTTTACCAGTAGATTGAACGCTCAGTTCAATGCACCCTTCGAAGAACTGAAAAGCATGGGATATCCCGGTATCGGCGGTAATCCGACTGTTGAAATTGCCGCGAAAATTAGCGGCACGGATGCTTTGCAAAAATCCTCATCGGTCCGATATCGTTTTGATACAAATGAAGAAGAGTTTCTTCCCGAAAGCTACTTAGGCCTTGGCTACCAAAATCTTATATATCTGACCTTTAGGCTTCTAGAGTTTCGTGACAAATGGATGCGCGTAGGAAAATCGGCTTCATCTGAGGATAAAGTCGAGGATCAGATAGAACCAATCCATTTAGTTTTACTCGAAGAGCCGGAAGTTAATCTTCACGCTCAAGTTCAGCGAGTGTTTGTATCGAAAGCTTATGATACTTTGCGGAACCACCCCGATTTGCGCGACAAGGCAACCCAAAAAGATAAGTCTGAATACCAAACACAGCTCGTGATTAGTACCCACTCTAGTCATATTATCAACGATATTGATTTCAAAGATTTACGTTACTTCCGACGAAATGATGCGAATAAGTCCATCAAAATGGATCATACATCAATTGCAAACATGTCAGAGCTTTTTGCGAAGGCAAAAGATGAGCTTTTGTTTGTTAGAAAACACTTGAAGCTAACTCATTGTGACATCTTCTTTGCCGATGGCGTTATTTTTGTTGAAGGCCAAGCCGAGAGCCTTCTTGTGCCTGAATTTATTTCCAAGAGCTTCCCGAAGTTGTCGAATCGGTACATCTCTATGCTTGAGGTGAACGGTGCGCACACGCACAAGTACAGAAATTTAGTCGAGAAGCTTGGAGTAGCAACTCTAGTGCTGACAGATCTTGATTCTGTTAATAATAAAGGGAAGTCTTGTTTCCCGAAAAAGAAGTCAGCTCAAAAAACTAATAATGATACCTTGAAGAAATGGCATCCAAAGAAAGAAGCGCTAGATGACTTGGTGGCCTTACCTCAAGCGAAACATGCTACAACAAGCGGAGATGCACCGCTTTATGTTGCCTATCAAAAACCAACACAGATTTCTGGAGAAATGATTTTATCCCGAACTTTTGAAGATGCGTTGATTTTGGCGAATTTCGAGGATGATTATTTCCAGAACATAAAAAAGCTCAAAGATGCGAAAACTGATTTTGAAAGCGGCACAGAACCGTTGTCGAAGTCACTTTATGACTATGTGCAAGGTTTAAAGAAGGGTGACTTTGCCTTCAATTGCCTCTTTCATCTTGCGGATAATGAGGCGAATAGCTTCAATCCCCCAGATTATATGAGCGATGGTCTTACGTGGTTGCAAGATCAACTGTCACCAAAAGCGTAGGGGAAAATTATGTCAGAGCAATTTTACTTGGCTGAAACCAAACCTATCGATCATGATAATAAAGTTGATGAAGGTATCCGAGAGTGTCTAAGTATAGGTTCGGGAAAAAGCTTCATCACCTTCGCAGGGGCGGGGTCAGGCAAAACCTACTCCCTGAAAAAGGCTCTAGAATTCCTGAAAGCTCAATATTCTGATGACTTTATTCTTAAGGGAAAGCAAATTGCTGTTGTGACCTTTACGAACAACGCAGCCGATGAAATAAAAGATCGGATTGAGCAAAGCCCAATCTTTGCGGTTTCGACAATTCATAGTTTTTGCTGGTCCGCTATTGCTGGTTTCAATGAGGATATTCGCAAGTGGTACTTGGAAAAAATCCCCACTGATTTAGAAGATCTTGAAGAAAAAGAACGGAAAGGTCGATCAGGCAAGGCTTCTGATGCTCGAAAAAGAGATATCATCCGTTTGACTAAAAAAATGGAATGGCTAGCAGAGCCACGATCTTTTATCTACGATCCAAATGGAGTCAACTCCTCCCCTAATTCGTTGGCGCATGCAGATGTCTTGAAAATTTTCTCAACTTTTTTGATTAATAAGCCGATGATGGCCGAAGTCATAGTAAATAAATTCCCTTTTATATTTCTCGACGAAAGTCAGGATACCAACAAAGATGTAGTCAGTGCATTTTTTGAGCTGCAAGATACCAAATCGGATAAAGTTGTCATCGGCTTGTTTGGAGATACGATGCAGCGCATCTTTGGCGGGGGTGAACCTGAACTAGGCAACACAAAGCCAAGCGATTGGACCACTTTCAATAAGGAAATGAACCATCGGTCAGCACGACGTATCGTGGGGCTAGGCAATCAAATACGTAATGCAGGTGATGAACGGAAACAGTATGCCGAAGAAGGAGCAGCAGAAGGTTACGTACGATATTTCTTATTACAGCAAGGTGTTTTAGACAAAGATGACATCGAATTGAAAATTCGTGAGACCATGGCGGAAGTAACGGGCGATGCTGACTGGATAGATATTCAATCAAAAGAAACCGCTATCTTACTTCTGGAACATAAGATGGCTGGTCGTCGGCTTGGCTTTGATGCTCTTTGGGACAAGCTTTCAAAATCAGGCAAAATTAAAGATCGGATTTCTGAAGGTGAAAATACAGAGCTGAATTTTTTTGCTGGCATTGTTTTTCCTATTGCTGAGGCGAGTTTGAAGAAAAACCGATCTGAATTGATGTCTATCTTAAGGGAAACGAAGTCGCCGCTTCTGGAAGCCAGTGTGCTTGATGCTCACAAGGATGATCCGCTAGCGCTTGCCCGAGCAGCAGAACATGCGTTTAGATGTGTGATTTCAAATGTTGAGGTTAGCTTTCGTGAAGTTCTAGAAGTGCTTGCTGAGCATAACCTCCTAAGAATTCCAGCGAAATTGCAGTCTTTTGTAGCTACCACTGAAGAACGCGTGGTTGAATCAAAGCTAGATCAAGCGGAAGCCATACTAGAGATTGAACCAGAACCTGAAGAGTGGGATGACAGCGAGATTTCTGCTTGGGCTGAAGCCTTGGAGACTAATTTCTTTCAAATTCGGAACTATAAAGAATACATTGATGAGAACTCAATTTTTCGCACCCATCAAGGCGTGAAGGGCAACGAATTCGATCGTGTTATGGTTGTCATGGATGATGATGAAGCCGGCGGGTTCTTATTTTCCTACGAGCAGTATTTTGGCGTAAAGGAACTTTCTCAAAGTAGTAAGAAAAAGCAGGATGCGGGTGAAGAAACTGGTTTGGATCGCACTCGACGGTTGTTCTATGTTACATCTACACGAGCGAAGAGTAGTCTTGCCCATGTGATATACACTTCCGATGTAAACGGACTAAAGACAAATCTTATTGAAAGAAAATTTGCTCGAGAAGGTGAGATTATTGAGCTTTAAGGAAACAAGTCTAACGAATGGGAGCTAATCATACGTTTTTGTTTCTAGGGTTTTAACTTACTTTTACTAATCTTATATTGGCGAGCTACCACAAATAATTTAGCTCGCTTTTGTCCAAAAACCTCTCAGGCTGAATTTTTACCCGTGGCATTTTGTGATTACCGAGGGAGGTTGACGGTCTAAATACCGAAGGATTCTGTCGTTGCTT
>NZ_JBFSRZ010000086.1:0-10316 GCF_041466065.1 Vibrio sp. 10N.239.312.C11 | reverse complement strand
AATACGCGAAACGGGGTTGTTCTATCTTTAAATTTAATTACGCAACAAAGCCTTGCTAACTCTGAACTATCAGAGCAAAAGTCGATTATCTATGAAACGATGAGTTGAGTGGTTAATCTTGTCCCTCAGAGCACAGAAACTAATGTAACCGTATTTTACCGATCCTTTCAAAACCGAAAACTCTTTTCTACAAGGGCTTTCACTGAGTCAGTTGTGACTGAGGAGGTTTTCTTGCCGATTTATCGAAATTTGTGATCAAACTGTACCACTCTAACTATCAAAAATCCTGTGTATTATTCTTGAAAAATAATTGATAAGTACTAAGTTGATCTGTATCTAGATGGTGAGGCGATTTTAGGAAATAAAGAGATTGCCCTTCAAAAAAAGGGTTTATAAAGCGATAATCATTGACTAATTTGACTATCTATTCTTCGGCTTTTCATGTGTATTAGAATTCATTACAGATAACCTCTCGTTGTTAATCTATAAAATAAGCAATCAACGGTACCTATGGTCATGCTGTAGGTGATGAAGCCATTAAGCATATCTATTCACGTATGAAGCGCATTTTTAGGGAAAGTGACTGCCTTATTTGAACTGGGGGGGGGTAGCTCTGTTACCAAATTGCAATATGGAGGTAGCCGCTATTCTTACTGAAACACTCAATAATGCGGTTTCTTATCTACGTGTAACCTTTAACCATATCAGTATCAGTATCAGTATCAGTATCAGTATCAGTATTGGAGTAGTCGAGCAACTAATGAGGGAAACTTTATAATCAACGACAAGCAGAACTGATTAGGATCGCTATAAAAATATTAATGAAGAAAACCATCAGCCTCTGGAGAAAATTATTGAGCTAAGTTAAGCTATCTCAATAGCGTTTTTCTATCTTTGGAATTCAGAATGATTAATGATTTGAATTATAACCTTCTGCGTGAGCTTTCTTTGTTATACCGGTATAGAAGCATGAAGGTTGTAGCGAAAAAACTAGGTGTGACGGAGAGTGCCATAAGTAAGCGTTTGGCTCATTTAAGAGCGCACTTCGATGATCCTCTGTTTGTTCGTATTTCAGGTTCATTAGAGCCGACCCATTTTCTTGATGGTATTATGCCAAGTGTTAACCAAGGGTTGGAGTTACTGAATCAATCATTGCGTCAAACGCAGAAGTTTGTTGCTGCCGAATATGACGGAATTATTCGAATTGCTATCCATTCACTGAATATGGAACGTTATGGCTTAGAAATCTACAACGCCATAAGGGCGAAATTCCCTAAGCCTATGATTTCTATTGAGACATGGTCATCCCAAACTGAAAATGACATTTTGGATAACCGCATACAAGTAGGGATTAACTTCTTCCATGAAGAACGTAGAAAATCCCTTTATCAATCTCGTTTAGCCGAAATAAAAATTGTCGTTATTGTTGCTTCTGATAGCCATGTGAATTCGTGGGATGAAGTTATCAAACTTCCTTTTGTTTTTCTTCGCGTTCCTGGTTGGAACGATGAAAGGCGCTGGTTTTCAGAAGCGTGTGCAAAAAAAGGCATATTTTTCGATTATCAAGCAAAAACGGACGATATAGCTATTGCGTGTCAATTAGTCAATCAAAATGGTATGGCATTGATCAGTCTAGAGCGAGTCGTTGAACTCTCTGATTTCAAAAGCATCGAAGTTCCAAGTGAGTTTGCTTTCGACATCCCAATTATCACGTGTTGTCGATTGATTAATAGAACTCATCCACTGCATGAGACATTGATTAATCTTATTCAAGAAATTGTGGTTTAACGAGTGGTCTTCATCGACGTGAACTCACTCACTTTGATCAATTCTACGATGGTAGATGCGGAGAATTTTGAAAGTATTCGCGATTTATAAGTGCTGATTGTTTTTTCACTTAGAAAGAGAATTTCCGCAATTTGCTTATTGTTGTAACCATTTATTAAATAATGGTATACGGTTAATTCTCTGCTCGATAGGTTCTCAGTATTAATATTGACGTTAGAATCATTCTGTTTGAACAAGTTGTACCCGCGAAGAACATAAGACATTGCATCACGTACAATAAAAGTCGGTTCTGTTTTACTAATGTAACCATTGGCGCCATTTCTTTTTGCTAGAGCAGAATGAAGGCTGTAGTCAAACCTTGAGATGAATAGAATCTTACCTTGGTAACCGGTGGCTTTCACGCGCTTCATTAGCTCAAAACCATTATCCCGACCCAACTCCACATCCATTGTTAATAGGTCGAATTGTTCCTTTTTTAGTAGAGATAATGCATCAGCTACTGAGCTGGACTCTTTAACTTCAGCCACATTATCTAAGCTTAATAACTGTTGGCTTAATGTTTCACGAACAAGTGGAAAACTATCAATGACTAAGCAGCGTTTAGGTTGATTACTTAACATATTTAATCTCAGTGGGGCAGGGAGTGGATAATATATCGAACTTATAAAGGAATGTATGGAAGACCTAACTTGACGAAATGGAAAAATCAGTGGGTAGTCATTTAACTCTATGAATATCAAGTATAAACCACAGCTTGTAGGTGTTCTATTATGTTAAAAAGGCTGTTTCCTGATAAGGGGGGACTTTTCTGAACCGTTGTAAGCCCTTTTCCAAGCGTAATGACAAGCTATAGCGTGAGCTGTTGTTGAGTAAATAATGGCTATGAGACTTTATACTTCTGCTACCACCACTCGCCCACTAAAGTAATCATTAGTTACGATGTATTCCGTTGTTCTGGTCAGTTCATCTTGCAGCTGAGCCCAATGGCATCGGTTGAGTTTGCCATCGGAGTTATGGATTGCCGGGACAACACCGCCGACTCGAATACCAAATGGAGTCAGTTCTTTGGCCCAGCTATGGGTAAAGCCAGTGATCATTGAGTTCGCACTCTCTAAGCCGGACACGTCATGGAAGTCATCGTGAGAGATCACATTCACAATAACGCCTTCTTTATCCTCCTCTCGTAATCTCTCGGCACTGATTTGCCCAAATGCGAAAAGAGTCGTAGCCATAGAAGAAAGATCATTGATAAAGCTACTGATAGGCTGATCGCCAATTAGGCTTGGCATCGGGGAGCTTATCCAATTATTGACCAGTACATCGGGCGCTGACGGATCCCCTCATAATTTCCCTAGTCCTGCGTTGTGTGTGAGCCTTTGATATTCGAACATTCCCCATTGATATTGGGATTCATTAATTTGATATCGCCGATGATTTTGTACCTCTCTCCCTAGACGAGGTATAGATAGAACTCGGCGGTGTTTAATGCTGTTAGCTTGGAAGTCAAAATGCCATTTGGCCTGTACTGCAATTAGGCCATTCCACCACATCAAGATTTCAGCGAGCAACGCAATAAGAAGCAGGATATCTAATCGCTTAGTACAGCGAGTTCTGTTGTGACGAAGTGCGATCCCATAGGCGGTACTCTTTAGAGCGCGGAATGTCTCTTCTATCTGCATACGCTTGGCGTACAGGTTGGTAATTTGTACTTCATTTAAGATATGTCGAGGGACATTAATAGCGAGTAGCCACGGCTCCTTTGCACTGCGTTGATAGAGATGTGTAGCGGAGTGTTTTTGGCTGGTTCGGCTATGGCGCTGGGCTTTTCTGCCTTTTTCTAATCCCTTATAAACATAGGCTTCACAAGATATCGGTGATCTCTTTGCTAGTAAGCAGTGGCCAAGATATTTGGGTTTATGGACAGCGTTTGGATAAAAGGTTTTATTTGAGACCCAAGGTTTTTGAGGTTGTTTGATTGACACTTCACCTCGGACACGACCTAACCAAAACCAACTTTTCTCCTGTACTTGGCGGAACCAAGTATTTCTAAAACCCGCATCAGAAACGATGATCGGACTGACTTTATTCGGCAAAATACTCTGCAATTTATCGAGGAATATTTGGTGACTTTTTGGTGAATTGTATTGGCCATACTCAAAAACTTGCTCAAAGATTGTGATGGCTCGACCATCAAGTGCAACGGATGCTCTTAACGTCATATAACGAAGTTGTTCACGAACATCAGACCAATCCACAAGGATGACAGGGCAAGGGTTGGCGCCCGTTATTAAGTAGGCATGCCATTTATAAATAAGGTCTTTTTCACGATGTAGTTGGCGATTTCCAAGTAGTCTATCAACGCGTTTGATCGCATGTTTTACCGTGGTATTAGTTTCCAGTTTGCGACCTAGTTTAGTCAGCGTTAAGTCTGAGCCGTCAAGTACACTTTTTGTAGCAAGTATCAGAGAACTAACGCGTTTTTTGTGAATGGAGGGGCATTGGTTTTGTATGGTTTGTTGTAGAATCTGAATGTCGCGCATTGTTAACCCACTTGTTCGAAATGTGTGTTCAGCGATATTCATTAGATCAAAGACGGCGATGCGCGTCTACCTCATTGTTTTTACGCCTGATTATGAGGGGATTCGTAAGCATCGGGCGTAGTGTTGAAGGTGGTTTGAATAAAATCAAACACGCTGAGAATTGCTTGGTTGTCATTACTTTTGAGTGTGTAGTGGTAAACCGAGTCAGAAAAACGAGCACATTGTAAATAGGTCTCTTGAAGTGCTTCCGTGTCTTTATTACAAAGGATGACTGTGGCTCCAAGGTTAACAAAGTGGTTCGCAATCGTCCCTCCGAGTTGCGAGCCTGCAGATGTCACCAATATGATTGAGCTTTTTATTTCCATCCCAGCACCTAAATAAATCGTCCATGTCGGATAAGGATGGGTTAAATTTCATACAATGGGTGTGAAGAGGTTCAAACTAAGGCGTGCCAATTGATAAGTTTTTATGAACTTAGTGGCAGCTCACATTTCGCAGTAACTTCAAGTAGTAATCGACAACTCGTATTTCATGTTCACCCAAGGCTGGTGGTTCATATCACGCATGTGAATGATTTGAAATGCGGCGAACTAATCAAGAATAGCAGTGGATAGAGAACGAAAAAGAGGAAAGGTAGGTGACCGCTATACTTGAGCTTGAATTTGGTACTGACGCTGGGCAGTTGATAGTTCATTGTAGAGCGTAGCAAGTGGAAAATCAGGTACCTGTTTGTTTGCCAATTTACGTCGGTCATGACCAGAAAGGTTTTGGTAAACCTCTTCGGGTAAGTCGGCTGTATCTTCAGGCATGAAGGCAAGCGCTTCCGGTTTCAAGTAATGGCTGAGTTTTGCGCTGGCAAGGCTAGCTTGATGAAAATAATTAGATTGCTGAGCTGAAATCTCATACGAAGATTGGTTCGAACGAAGCTGTTGCGGTTCTGCCACGCCGAAGTGTTTACGCAGGCGATCTTCAGTTGTCTCTGTGACTTCAATGGTGTCAATCGGTGTGCAATCACGAACGTCATTAGAAAACATAGACAACAGCAACGCGAAATCTGCACGGCGACCTTGCTCAACCGCTTGGCTGATCCCGATGCCGAACTTCAGTTCGTTGATGATTCCTGCTTTGTCTAAAGTATGTATTTGCATGCTGCCTCTCATTGGATACACCTTTAACGGCATGGAGTCGGCAAACTTTAGTGTTTAATTACAGGTAAATAGAGAATTTATGCAGGGCGGGGAAGAGTGCTAGGAATTGGTCGAGAAGTCAGCTCTCTTGGTTAACTGGCTAATAGGTTAATAGGCTAAGAAAGGTCTAGATTTTGTGGAATACGATAGATACAAAAAAGCTCACGCCGAGGCATGAGCTTTCAATAGATAACTCGCTATATAAATAGCGCAGCGTAAGTAATAATTACTTAGCTAGGTTCTCTTCTACGAAAGACCAGTTTACTAGGTTCCAGAATGCAGCCATGTAGTCAGGGCGAACATTGCGGAAATCGATGTAGTAAGCGTGTTCCCATAGGTCAACAGTTAGAAGTGGAGTAACCCCTTCTTCTGTTAGAGGAGTAGCAGCGTTAGAAGTGTTAACGATGTCTAGAGAACCGTCAGCTTTCTTAACTAACCAAGTCCAAGAAGAACCGAAGTTGTTGATTGCTGAATCAGTGAATTTCGCTTTGAATTCTTCGAAAGAACCGAATGCAGCGTTGATAGCTTCTGCAACAACGCCAGTTGGTTCGCCTCCTGCTTTAGGAGCAAGACAGTGCCAGTAGAACGTGTGGTTCCAGATTTGAGCAGCGTTATTGAAAACACCACCAGTAGAAGTCTTAACGATCTCTTCTAGTGTTTTGCCTTCAAACTCAGTACCTGGGATAAGACCGTTTAGCTTAACAACGTAAGTGTTGTGGTGCTTACCGTGGTGGAAATCTAGCGTTTCTGCTGAGATGTGTGGTTCTAGCGCGTCTTTCGCGTAAGGAAGAGCCGGTAGTTCAAATGCCATTGCTCAATTCTCCATTGATATGAAAGAGTTAACTCTTTCGATTGCTTCCAGTGATATTATTATTCATGGTTCGCTTTACAGCCAACCATGGTCAATTTGCTGACTTGCGATATAGTTTAGCAAGTTTTTACTTTATTAAAAGCTTAATTCATCACTTTTGTGTGAATTGTTAGCTTAGCTCGTAAACCGCTTTTTTTATATGGTTTTTATTCTTTTGGTTTGGGGTAGAATAAAGGCAATAAAAGCCGTAATCCATTAACGAGGAAGCAATGGAAACTATCGATAAAATCAAACAGCAAATTGAAGAAAACACCATTCTACTTTACATGAAAGGTTCTCCTAAGCTGCCAAGCTGTGGTTTTTCTTCTCAAGCATCTCAAGCTCTAATGGCATGTGGTGAAAAATTTGCTTACGTAGATATCCTACAAAACCCTGACATCCGTGCAGAGCTTCCAGCTTACGCACAATGGCCAACGTTCCCACAACTTTGGGTTGACGGTGAGCTGATCGGTGGTTGTGACATCATTCTTGAGATGTTCCAAAAAGGCGAACTTCAGCCAATCGTTAAAGAAGCGGCTGCTAAAGTAGCTGGCGACGACGCTGAGTAAGCTTTAAGCCTTTGCGCTTAAATATTGAATGGAAGGGGCCCTTAGTGAGGCTCCTTTTTTGTCTGAATGGTTTGAAAGACTCGATAAGGAATGAACAATGGACGTAAAACTTCATTATGTGCATGACCCAATGTGCAGTTGGTGCTGGGGTTATAAGCCAACATTAGAACTCTTAAAACAGCAGCTACCTGCGAGTATTGAGTTTAACTACGTAGTCGGTGGTTTGGCTCCTGATTCTGAAGATCCTATGTCAGAAGAGATGAAAGGTAAGCTGCAAGCTATCTGGAAGCAGATTGAAGCTAAGCTGGGTACGGAATTTAATCATGAGTTTTGGACTGAATGCCAACCAGTTCGCAGCACTTACCCTGCTTGTCGTGCCGTGATCGCTGCTGGTTTTCAAGACCATTACGAAGCGATGCTTGAAGCAATCCAACACGCTTACTATCTTCGTGCGATGTTGCCACACAGCCAAGAAACGCATTTGCAGTTAGCGGAAGAGCTAGGGATGAATGTACAACAGTTTGAAAATGATCTTTCTAGTAAGTTATTGGAAAGCGAATTAGATGACCAGTTAGGCTTTAAAGAAGCGATGGGCGTACATTCTTACCCGACCTTAATGCTTGAAATGAACGGTATCTTTAGTGAAGTTGAGTTAGATTACCAATCGACCGAAGCGACGCTTAAGTCGATTCGTGAAGTACTTGTGAACAACGCTCCCGCTGCATAATTCTGCGAGAGTTTTCTGTATTAACGCAAATTATGTCCAAGGCTTACTCATCAGAGTAAGCCTTTTTTGTTTGGCGTCGCCGGTTTATTTCTTCTGTAAACCGATCAAATATCGAATTCACTTCTTCGATTGACGCATCAATTTTTAATTCGACTTGCGCTAGGTTAATAGCTTCGAGTACCAGATCGTTTGTCTGCACTTTAATGTTAGCTAATGGTACGGCGATCGTGTCACATGCGGTCATTTTCATAGCGCCTTTAAGTGACTTCACCCGATAAAATGGACACCCTTATTATCTTTAACCCGCCGCTACTTCATATTCATGCGGGGTTCGATATCCAAGACTTGAGTGCAGTTAATAACGGTTATAAAATGCTGGATATAATCGGCAAGTTTATCTCTAAGATGCTTCTCACTTTTAAAACTATTTTTCCTAATTATGTCGCCTTTGAGCGTATGGAAGAACGACTCCACCTCCGCATTATCTGCGCAATGACCTGGACAGTTCATACTTGGGACAATTCCATTTTTTGATAATAAAGCTCGAACTCCATGGGCTCGATATTCAGAGCCTCTGTCGGTATGAAATAATAAGCGCTCTTGTGGCTTTCGATTTCCAATTGCCAGTCTCAACGAACTTATTGTTAGCTGTGTACTCTTCTTACTACCAAGCGATCAACCGACGATTTTACGCGAGTAAAGATCGATAACGACCGCTAGATACATCCAACGTTTACCTTGCTTTATATACGTTAGATCTCCAGACCATTGTTGATTAACTGCCGTTGGTTTTGGTGTTTTTTTCTAATATTCTCAATCGATTGATAGAACCGATGTAGTTTGGCCATTTTCATGTAAATGTGATAACTTCGCGCTCTTAGCCCTTGTTCTCTCGTGATCCGATCCACACGCTTTCGGCTAACCAAAACTCCTTGGCGCCCCGGCTCTGCATGAACTCGTGGACTACCGTAAGTCTCTCGACTCTGGGTAAACACTTTAATTATTAGCCTCTTCAAACCTGCTATTCTTGATCGTAGCGGCTTGGCTCTCTATCAAGCCATGCGTAGTAACCCGACTTAGAAACAGATAGAAAACGACAAATCAATATAATGGAATAACGCGTTTTGTAATGGGCTATGAATCGGAATTTTGTCGATTTTCTTGGGCAACGAATCGTTGCCACTTTTTTAGCAAGTCATTCTCGAGCTTAAGTTGTTCGTTCTGACGTTCAAGCCCTGCAATCCGACTAGACTCAGTTTTCTGACTCGGGATCTTAGTCCTTTTCTTACGTTTATCTTCCAAAATAACCCATTCTCTATAGTCCTTTCGCCATTTTGAAAGCATATAAGGGTGGATATCTAATGATAGTGCCATGCTTTTAACTGTAGCTCCTTCTCGAAGCGAAAGCCGGACGGCAGTTATCTTAAATTCCGTGAGATATTGCTGAGTTTTTTTACCTGATTTATAAGCTGGCATCAACACCTCCAATTACAATGAAGGTGTCCACTAGGTCGGGTCAACTACAGAGTAGGTGTGCTGTGGTTTCTTAGTTTCTTGTATTCCTTGCAACTCATTGTTTGGACAAAAATGAACTTTCTCAGTTAGAGTTTTTCATTTTATATTAAAATCCAAGGCAAAGATAAATCATAAAGACAGATATAGAACTCAAAGATATCTACATATAATTAGCTCTAAATGTTCATTTAACTAACCCGACAATCTCCAATTGAGCTTATTGGTCAAGTCAACTTTGAACATCTGCTTACTTAGCTTCTTCTTACAAGTTTTTATTCTCGATGATTCGAAATGCAACCTTGATTTAACGCCTTGCTTTTTGCTTGTAGGAATTTTCTGGAATTCGCTGTAGGAATTTTCTGAGACTGCGTTTGCTGTATTCAGTTTTCATTTTCATTCTGGCATATTCTTTGGGGTTGTATGGAATGGGCGTGTCAATAGCATCGTTAAGCGTGTGTGTATCGACGTGCTAATAAATCGGCGCGCGAAGTCATTATAATAAATAACGTAACTTAGGTATTTACAATTAAATTCTACAAATAAGGTGAGTATATGAAATTTAACAAATTTATGTCATTTTTCGCAATTGCATTAGTAACTCAAGGTTCATACGCAGCAGAAGGTGATACGGCTACGGCTACGGCAAACTGGCAAGGTGTTGTTCCTGGTGTTATCCAGTCGGACGGCTTTTTAATTACGGGTGAAGGTGGCGCACTAGTGACTCCTATCGGTCAGCTAATGCGTGCTCAAAACGGCGCAATTGTAGCTCCAAACATTCAACTTGAGGCGCGTGATAACACTGGGTCAGCTTCTAGTCCGGTCGTTGGTCAATTGGTTTCTTCTACTGAACGTGATGACGGTGCAGGCGGTACAGAAGGTCGTTCTATCGAGTGGACGGTTGCTGATGTGGCTTTCTTTGCGAATGGTTCTCCGATTACGGGTATCGAGTGGTCAGTAAATAACGATGGTACCCAACTGGCAACTGCTTCTTCAACTGGTGTGACTCAAGTTACTTCCCACACAGGCGATATTCTTCTTCTAAATGCAGTTTCTACGTCTGACACTAGCGCGATTGACGCGTATACAGGCTTTGTTGCGTAATTCAATGGAACTAAATCAAGAACCTACGATCTGATCAGC
>NZ_JBFSRZ010000085.1:0-10773 GCF_041466065.1 Vibrio sp. 10N.239.312.C11 | reverse complement strand
CCAGCCAAATATCCGTTCAGGTTCAAGCAATAATGCTTATCCGAACGGCATTAGAGTCTTATGACTAGGCTTTCGTCGTTTCTGGATACGATAATTTTGTCTTCGAGCAACGAGTCCCGGTCGCCTGCGACCCCAAGCACTCCACCATTTATAAGAAGTCTCGCTAGAAATCGCGGGGCTTTTTTGCATCTAAATTATAGTGTTCGCCCTTCCATTGAATGACTTTTACACAAGGTTTGCGCGTAACCCATGACTCCTAGTTAACGTGTCCCATTATTCTGTTATTTATTAGAAAGTCTAACTCTACGATTAGAGTCTTTTTATTTGTATTTTCTACACCAGTTGTTATTTGAAACGAGCATGCGTTTCACAAACGCATATAGCTTTAAGCTTAGCACTCAAATACTCGAGCTATGCGACGTTGTAAGTCAGGTTAATGAGACTGTTCTGACTCAGCTGTATCCATTCAATATCGAAGTTATATAAGGCTTACAACTCATCCTATGTGCCCTGCGTTCGCAGATGTTTGCTTTATCAAGCGAGTGCACTTTAGTATTAGTTAACAGCCCTTCGTCTACGATACCTGACTTCTATTTTTCTCTGTGAATCTAGAGGGTACTTCTGATGTGTAATTAGGAATCGATCATGGATGTTTCTGCTAAGAGCGCTATAGCCCTTAATGAGGTGACTTCATCCTCTTGTTATTCATTAAGCTCAAACCACTCTTAATTGTATTGAGCACCCTGTTTGAAAAGTATCTCAAAGGGGAATTGGACTATATTTCAGGTTGAAGGAGAAAGTCGCTAGATTAAGGGCCCAAATTGGTGCCGGTGGGATACATATGCTAAGAAATAGAGAATTTCTCGTATTCGTGCAGTGATATTTATTATCCAATCAGATCGAGACTCTCTGGCTCTAGGTTCAGGTATCTTAGGAGATGTTTACCGGTCTCTTTTCTACTCTGATGTGTTTGTTGACTCGATATGAATTAGTTATGTTGACCACTTTACTCTGAACATATTGATTTCTTGCTGGTTAATTCAAGCTATGTTTTGGCTATTGCGACTAATATTAAGCTAGAAGGGCGTTATCGTTCACTTGGTAAGAATAGACTCAAAAAAAGATCATCGGGTGATATTTTAGTGATTATTTTAACAAATAGATAAAGCCTTAAAAGCTAATGGGGCGAACTATGAAATTAAGCTTTAACTTTGAAGATGCCAGTCAGATCTTTGTAGGATCTTTTGCTTTGGCTGTACCGATTTCTTTTTCCGAAGAAGCCTGGAAGTTAGGGGAGACTTTGCCTACTGCTAATCTGTTGCTGCTATTTTTATTATCAGCTGTGTTCTTAGGCTTTTATACTTATGAAAGTGTCTTTCAAAAAAATGTTGTTGCGCGCATGCCGGTGTTTATTTTCAGAATTGTTATTGCTTATGCTATGACGGCGTTGGTAGTTGCTTTGGTCCTGACATGTTTGGATAAGTTGCCTCTATTAAGCGATCCAATAGTCTCGTTTAAACGTGTCATTGTTATATCAATGCCCGCGTCTATGGGGGCTATTATAGTGGATAGTTTCGATAAAGAGTGAAACCGTATATCACCCAGGTTAAGTCATCAACAGAGCCATTCTAGCGCTTATTTGGTTCACTCTTAGATAACCAAGTAGCAAGCTCGCTAGAAAGGTTTCGACATGTCGTTGAGTGATTAAAGCTAAATCAAAAGAGTAAGGCCTAATTGTTTTACAAGAAAATTAAGACTGAGAGTTTCTGTACTGAATGAGCGATTAGAAAGGTGAGGGGGATGGAGGCACGCTAGGATCTTTAGATGCAAAAAAGCCGCATCAATGATGCGGCTTTCTTTAATTGGCTCCCCTTGCAAGACTTGAACTTGCGACATACGGATTAACAGTCCGCCGTTCTACCAACTGAACTAAAGGGGAATTGATTGTTTTATCTCTAATCAAGAGAATGGTGCCGACTACCGGAATCGAACTGGTGACCTACTGATTACAAGTCAGTTGCTCTACCTACTGAGCTAAGTCGGCATCATGTATCAAGAAGCTTACGCTTAATGATTAACTTGGCTCCCCTTGCAAGACTTGAACTTGCGACATACGGATTAACAGTCCGCCGTTCTACCAACTGAACTAAAGGGGAATTATTCTTAAAGCTTTAAAGAAATGGTGCCGACTACCGGAGTCGAACTGGTGACCTACTGATTACAAGTCAGTTGCTCTACCTACTGAGCTAAGTCGGCACATGATATTTCTTTGTGCTTTACTGTTGTTGTCAAGGACACCAACAAATAAATTGTGGTGCCCGGAGGCGGAATCGAACCACCGACACGAGGATTTTCAATCCTCTGCTCTACCGACTGAGCTATCCGGGCTACGAGGTGTATTAAACGTGTTTTCGCGTTCTGGGTCAACATTAAATTGCAAAAAAAGTATTGTTTGATGTTTTTCTATACTTAGTGGGTTGTTTTTGTTCGTTTGGGTAGAAAAACCTAGGTCTAGCATGCCTTAAAAGATGGCAAAACTACGGTTAACTGCTTTGAATGGGCGCTGAAATAAAAAAAGCACGTATGAAAACGTGCTTTTATATTAAAGGTTTTTCTCGAGAGTTTAGTGTTTTACTTCAAACCTATTTACCCAAGTCTCTAATTCGTTAGAAAGAGAAGCTAAAGTTTGAGTGCTGTTATGGCTTTCCGTTACGACATCGCTCAGTTGGTTGCCACTTTCTTCGATCATATTGATACGCTTCGATATATCATCGCTTACCTGAGTCTGCTCAGCGGCTGCTGTTGCGATTTGATGGCTCATTGATGATATAGACTCTAATGCAATCACAATCTGTTGTAGAGCTTCAGAGGCATTCTGAGACTCTGCTACAGTACTTTCACTCGTTGCCGCGCACACATTCATTGTTTGAATGGCGTTACGGGAACCTTCTTGAAGATTATTGATCATTAACTGAATCTCTTTGGTGCTCGATTGCGTTCGACCAGCAAGATTACGTACCTCATCCGCCACTACTGCAAATCCTCGACCTTGTTCACCCGCTCGCGCAGCCTCAATAGCAGCGTTAAGTGCTAACAGGTTAGTTTGTTCTGCAATATCACCTATAACGTCCAATACCTTAACAATATTGTTTACGTCGTTATCTAGGTTAGCGACAGCTTCACTGGCTGTACCTAATTGTCCTGCTAGGCCTTGAATGTTATCTACTGTGTTGTGGATTAGGAGCTGAGTATGTTGGCTTTGTTTGTCTGCCTCGTCGGTGTTACGAGCTGTATCGCCAGCTGAATCGGCAACATTATTTGCTGAAGACGCCATCTCAGTCATTGCTGTTGCGATCATTTCAGTTGATTGTTGCTGAGTTTCAGTAAGTTGAGCGATAGAACCTGCACGATCTTCCACGCGCTGTAATTCGCCTCTTAACGCTAGCATTGAAGAGTTAAGGTTTGATACTAACTCTGCCAGTGATTGACTCATTTGTTGTACAGCGTGATAGATACTGCCTTGCTCAGCTTGAGTCTCAAACGATGTTTGAATTTTTCCTTCTGCTACAGCTTGTACTGCTTCTCTTACGTCTTTGGGTTCACCGCCAAGTAGCGATAGCATACGTTTAATTGAGATAATCAAGCTTGAAAGAATGACACCAGCAATAGCCAAACATAAAATCAGTTGCCATTGTGCTGTTGACCAAAACCTTGCGTTGACTTCATTGAAGCCGATACCTGTACCTACAACCCAACCCCAATGAGGTGTTTTTTCTGCGATGGACAGTTTTTCTTCAATGCTTCCGTCGGGGAGTTTTTGTGTCCAGGTGTACTCGACTATTTGTCCTGTTCTATTGCCAAGTGCTCGCTGAATAAGTTGGCCAACGCTATTTCCATCGCCATCTTTAAAATCATTAAAGCTGGTTCCGTGTAGTTGCGGATCTAAAGGTGTTGCGACAAAAGTCATATCTTCATCAGCAACATATACATATTCATTGTCTTTATAGATATTGTTGCGCAGTAGGCGAGTGGCCAGCTGTTTGGCTTGTTGTTCTTCTAGAGTGCCATCAATAGCCATTTTTTCGACTTCAGTAAGAATGCTGTATGCACTTTTAAATAGCTCTGTCACGCGAGCTTTGTTGTCTATGTTGCTAGCAACTCTTAAGGTCCATAAACCTGTAGCCGTAAGTGCGAGCAAGGCAATCAAAATGATGCCTGATAATAAATAAGCTTGCGTTTTTAATTTCATATTTCCCCGTGCAGCGATCTAATAATAAGTATGGTGTATCATTCACGAATCTTAAGCTAAGTCGTGTAGTGCAGGTATCAGAAAGGTATCAAAACATGATGAAGATTAAATTTACGAAGAAAAAAAAGTCCCCAGAAGAACATTTTTCGCTGTCAAATGAATAAACAGAGGCAAGAGCAATTACTCTATTGAGGGTGGCGGACGTAGTCCATTTACTAGAAGATCAAGATTTAATGTTGAACTGATGTGTTATTGAATTGCGTTACTTTTATTCAAACGAAAAAAAGCCAAGTCTCTCGACTTGGCTTTCTTGAATGTGGCTCCCCTTGCAAGACTTGAACTTGCGACATACGGATTAACAGTCCGCCGTTCTACCAACTGAACTAAAGGGGAATTACTTGTCTCAACATCAGGTCTATAGAGACCATCATTTGTTAAGTACCAAATAATGGTGCCTCGAGGCGGAATCGAACCACCGACACGCGGATTTTCAATCCGCTGCTCTACCGACTGAGCTATCGAGGCAAAAGAATGGTGCCGACTACCGGAGTCGAACTGGTGACCTACTGATTACAAGTCAGTTGCTCTACCTACTGAGCTAAGTCGGCACACTAAATTCTTTATGCTTTTGTCCGTGTTGCTACTCCCTGTTAAAGAGTGTTGACACCAACAAATCAAATTGTGGTGCCCGGAGGCGGAATCGAACCACCGACACGAGGATTTTCAATCCTCTGCTCTACCGACTGAGCTATCCGGGCAACGGAGCGCTATTAAACGGATTTTCTGCATAACCGTCAACACCTTTTTTGAAAATAACTAAAAAAAACGTTCGTTAGTTGTTTTTTTATTCAAAAGTGAGGCTTACGTTTTACCTTGGTTAAAATCTTTCTTGAATTTTGTTACTTTCTCTAAGTATCGGCGCGACTCTTTATTGGGATGTTTCTTTGTTAGTGCCCAGTAAGCTTGACTCGGTTGCAATGAATTTAAGTCACGCATTGCTCGCTTTCTATCCTTACTGAAAGTATTGAGCACGCCACCAGTGCCGCCGTTGTATGCTGAGATCATACTGTACTCAAGCGTGGTTGGGTGTTTTACGTCTTTTAAATAACGATTTTTAAGGATGTAAAAGTATGCGGTGCCTGCATCAATGTTGTTTTCTGGATTGAATAAGTACTCAGGACTTGGTTCTCCAGGTTTCTTTTTAACGAGCTTAAAGACATCTCGGCCAGCGGTTTTAGGTACCACCTGCATAAGACCATAAGCATTTGCCCAGCTCACCGCGTAAGGATTGAAGCTGCTTTCTGTCTTGATGATTGCATAGATCAAGTCTTCAGGGATGTCATAGCGTTGAGATGCTCGTTGTACTATGTCGGCATACTTATAACTACGTTTGCTCGCATGATCTGCCACCATTGGGATTTCGACGTAGTAGGCTTTTTTAAAGTCTACCTCTTTGGTTTTTAGGTTATTGGCGATCAGGTAATCTGCGAATTTGTTAGCACGCCATGTCCATTGGATGGGCTTTTTCTCTTGGTCTACGACTTGGTTGTAGAGGAAAGGTTGACCTTCTAGCTTTATGCTTTTGGACGAAAATAGATCGACATGAGCTGGATCATCGGGTGTCAGGAGCGTCGTCATGATCGCATTTTTGAGGTGCTTTTTAGGATCTGTTAAGGAGACGGTTTCTACCGTTATGATACCTTGACTGAAGTTAACTTCTGAACGGCTTAGATAATTGTCTATGTATTTCACATAGTTACTCTTACCTGCCATCTTTACTTCACTGCTGCCCCAGCGCTTTTGGATATTGCCTGAAAAGCTACTAATCAAAGCATCCAACGCCCCAGTATCTTTTTCAAATTGCCCTGGTAGTTCTGCCAAATTACTTACAAACCGGTTGGTTGGTTCGTAGTTAACATCATAAATGCTTTCGACAAATTCACGACTGCACCCTGTTAACAACATGGCTGTTAGGAAGTAACTTAGCTTTTTCATAGTTCCTCATACAAAAATGACATCGCGGCGTAAACCATGATGTCATTAAAATTTATTTAAATAAATGTCTTATTCGCTAGGCGGGGTATAGCCATCAATAACGACATCTTTACCTTCGAAAAGGAAGTTAACCATCTCAGTTTCAAGAAGTTTACGATGCTCAGGATCCATCATGTTCAGCTTCTTTTCATTGATAAGCATGGTTTGTTTGCTTTGCCATTGTCCCCAAGCTTCTTTAGAGATGTTGTCAAAGATACGCTTACCTAAGTCACCTGGGTAAAGTTGAAAATCTAGGCCTTCAGCATCTTTTTGAAGGCGAGCACAAAATACAGTGCGGCTCATAGTGGTTCCTCTTATCGCGTTCGTTGATTCAAACGTCGTTCAGTTCAAAGGGTAGGCTCTCAATAAGCTGCTTTACAGGAGCGGCTAGGCCAATTTCTTCCGGTTTTGATAAGTTATACCAGAGACCTTTAGTCCCTTCCATTATCAAATCTGGTTGTTTATCTAATTTTACTAATACAGGCGTGATATCTAAGTGGTAGTGGCTGAAAGTATGTCGAAACGCAATCATGGTCTTGATCGAATCGGTTTCATTGTCTTTGATCGAACGAAGGTCTAACTGATGTTCGATCTCTGCGTTTTCATTTTGAGGGAAACAGAATAGTCCTCCCCAGATACCAGATTGAGGGCGTTGTTCGAGCCATACTTGATTGTTGTGGTACAGAATCACAAACCATGTTTCTTTTATCGGCTTTTCTTTCTTAGGCTTCTTACCTGGGAAATCGAGTTGTCTATCGAGCTTCTTAGCTTCACACATGCTTTCAATCGGGCATAAGGTACATTTGGGTTTGCTACGAGTACAAACCATCGCACCCATGTCCATCATGGCTTGATTGTACTTATCAACATCTTGATTGGGAGTGTGTGCTTCTGCGTGTTCCCAAAGCTGGTTCTCGACTTTCTTTTGCCCCGGCCAACCTTCTACTGCAAAGCTTCTCGCTAAGGTGCGTTTGACGTTGCCATCAAGAATCGCATGAGGGAGTTTATGCACAGAGGACAACACTGCAGCGGCAGTAGAGCGTCCAATACCCGGTAGCGCGTTCATTTCTTCGATAGAAAGCGGAAATTCACCATCATATTGCTCAGCAACGATCTTGGCTGCTTTATGTAAGTTACGAGCTCGCGCGTAATAGCCAAGCCCTGTCCATAAGTGCAGCACCTCATCTTGTTCGGCGTTCGCTAGGTCAATAACCGTTGGAAAGCGTTCTAAAAATCGCTGGTAGTATGGAATCACCGTGGCCACTTGAGTCTGCTGAAGCATGATTTCAGTAATCACGAAATAAGTGGAACTTTAACATTAGTCATTATAAATCAGTAATTAACGAGATTTTTAAATCTAAGTGGGTCATTAATTATCGGATTATAAAAAGTAATGTCAATTCCGGATTAGGTAGTCATATCTATTTAGATAGATACATCAGCGCACAGTTATCAGGTCAATTGCTACTTTCTATCTAATTTTCAATTATGTGAACTCGGATGTTTTTTCTCAATGCGGATTAACGCTTCGTTTTGATTAATTAAAGTTTATTAAACCACATACCGTTGAGCCCGCAAGCCTCACAAGTTGTCTGCCTAGAGGTTTTTGATGTTTCTATAGATTTATTTCATTTAATCAAAATGGGTAGATTTTGAAGATTTAAACTACCTGAAGCTACTGCCAATTTATCCCCCATCTAACACTCTTTTTTAAATGCGCAAGCCCCAATTATCCTTTGTTTTAGTGGGTTGCGCGTTTTGAGTTTCATGTTTTCATCAAACTTACTTATTGATAAGGAGATGAAAATGAAAGTGATTTATCAAGCGCAGAGCTTAAGAGATTCAGATGGTAAAACGTTAGATTTACCAGTGTTTTTAGATAGCACTAGAAGGATTATGCAAGCGCCAACACAATATATGCTTGATCGAATCGAGTCCGGTTTTTGGAACTCGAAGCACACCATACGCTCGAATAAACAGGCTCTTGAACACTTTTTTGCTTATATTCAATCCAAAGGAATCAATCTCTTAGATATTCAACTAAAGCATGTCGTTGCATGGCGTCGAGAGCTGCAGTTAAAGAAGAATTTAAATACGGTATCAAACCAGACAATTAATATTCGATTGAGAGCTGTGATCAGCTTCATTGAATGGGCATTTGAGAATGGTTATGTGCATGCGAATTTTGAAGGTGTAAAAGTAGAAACCTCATCTGCAAGCGGAGGTGTGAATTTTAATCAAAAGCAGAGTGTTAGGAAAGCGAGGCGAAACCGCTTATTGCTTACTGAAGCATTTACCCGGGCTCCTCTACCCACAATGAATGAAATTAATCGATTCGTTACTTATGTCTCTAAACCATTTGTTCCCATGGTAGGGTTAATGCTAGGAACGGGAATGAGAATTAGCGAAATCGTTTCTTTGCCGCTATCAGCGTTGCCTTCTTACGCCACTGTTGCACAAAGTCCAAATACTTTACATCATATCCAGTTGTCACCAAACTCGATGACTATTAAGAATAGCAAGGCTCGAACGGTATTTATTCCGGGTCTTCTATATTTGAAAATATATGATCAAGTGATGAATGGAACGAATCATTCAAACCCGCGTTTGTTCTTTGCAAGCTCTAGCAAGTCTGCATGGCATCCTTCTACGATTCAGAAAAACTTTCTACACGCATCTTTAAAGGCGCAATTACGTCATACGATTACTCCGCATATTCTTCGGCATGAGTTTGCGACAAGAACTTTAGAGAGCTGGAAAGATGCAGGATTTCCTTCCGAAATGGCCTGTTTGATTTGGCTACAAAAACAACTGGGGCATGCACATGTAAGCACAACGGCCAATATTTATATCAATATGACGAGTGAATTACATGCGAATGACCGTCAGGTACTTCATCAATATGAAAAAGATATTTCTCAAATGATGGAGGAAGAGCGAAATGCTTAACTCGAATGATGTAATCGACTCTTCAAAAAGTACTACCAATGTAGTGGCTATCAAAGCACCGATGAAGTGGGTAGTTTCTGATCCTGTTCATGGGAACACGCACTTTGATGTTCAATCTCGTATCGTGAAGTACCCACAGTTAAAACAAGTTATCTTACAACTTAACACTGGGGTGTATTCTCTTTATATGAAGGAATACTCACTTAAATCCTTGGCTCAGTATCGCCGAGGAATTGATGTTTTTCTTCTATATCTTGATGAACATCAGCAGATTACGGATGTTAGCGTATGTGGATACGCTTTCTTATATAGCTACCTGAAATGGTTTCAATCTCGTCCTATTCAGGAGGGTGAACGCCGAGGAAGGTTTCGTAAGTCATTAATGATTGCTCGGTTGATCCCTAAACTCTTGTTGAGCTTAGCTGAAATCTATCCAGAGCAAGTTCATCCCGATGTTCTTACTGGGCATATGCCGTGTGTCCGAGGTATCCCTTCCTCTCCAAGAGAGCCCTATTCAAAAAGAGAATTCCGCAGCATTTTAAAGGCCTGCAAACAAATTATTGAACAAGATAAAAATGGAAAGTGGAGTGGTGCAGATTCAGTTGTATTGGCGGCAGCGGCAGTGCTGATGTCAATTTATACTCTCGCCAATAAAACGGATATCTTACGGCTGACTGTCGATTCGATGTATCCACATCCTCATGACCCTGAACGTCGAGTTTGTTTTGCGTTTTACAAGCCACGTGCTCAGCATCGTACTATTGTTAAGGATTTTGATGTTGGTGATGAAACTACACGTGAAATGATCGCGGAATCTCGTCTGTTTCATACTAGTGCGAAAAGTTTGTTTATGTATCTTAAAGAGCGTTCAGACCAATATCGGAGCGCTGAAGGTCTCGAAAATGGTCAGTCCATTTGGTTGTATAGAATCAATGTTTTTTCGCAGACCAGTGAAAAGGTCACAACATTAAAAGCTGGTTATTTAGATAGCAGTCGTAATACCAATCAAAATAGCGCGGCACCACTTGATGTTATTACGAATATGTTTGAGCTCATGGATGATGAAGATAAGCCTTTGCGGATTCGGTTATCACGTTTACGACCGACGTGTGTCCAAGTTTTGCGCCGTTATGGTTCGATAGCAAGTGTTTCTCGAATTCTTGGTCATAAGCTTCGCTTTGGTCAAGGGAGTTCGTTAACGACGCATCGACATTATCTAAATACATCGCCTGAACAAAAGGCGAGATTAAGCCTGTTGCTGGAGCGGTTACATGATTATTCGGTCACAGGGAAAGCAAGCTCTTGGATTCAATATGAAAAAGATTACGAGCTAACTCTTGAGCAACAAAATGAGTTGCAATTAATTCAATCTGACAGTCGTTTTAAAACTCATGTTGGGAGCTGCAAGAACCCCAAAAATCATGAACAAATGAGCTCACAAGGCCCAAGTTGTTTGGATTTCATGCAATGCTTGTTGTGCCCTCACATGGCTTTGTTGCGTAATTCAATGGAACTAAATCAAGAACCTACGATCTGATCAG
>NZ_JBFSRZ010000084.1:0-11101 GCF_041466065.1 Vibrio sp. 10N.239.312.C11 | reverse complement strand
CTGATCAGATCGTAGGTTCTTGATTTAGTTCCATTGAATTACGCAACAAAGCCATATATAGGTAGTGGTTATTATGAAAAAGACATTAGTAGCACTTGCGATTGCAAGCATTTCAAGTTCAGCTTTCGCGGTAAATACAAGCAGCCAAAACAGCCAGAATGAAGACATGTTCGCATTTGATTCAATGCATAAAGATCAATTTTCAGTATCTGGTGCTATGGGTGTTGGCGGTTACTACGATACTGGTTCTAAAGCATTCTACGATGACTGGGCTACAGGCCTAACACTTGCAGTAAACTACCGTAACAACCGTATTGTTGGTTACTTCGAAACAGACTTGATGGTGAACTACACAACAGACAATAACGTTTCAGCGAATGATTCCGTTAACTACAAGTGGACAAATGGCATCGATACTGGCCCTGCTGCTGATGTAGACAAAGCTTGGCTTGGTTTTGACACTGGTTTCGGTATCGCTTCATTCGGTTGGGAAAATGATACAGCACTAGATAAAGTTGACGGTGCTGGTGATAACACTTACGAGTTTGGCGCTTCTGCTGGTGATGCTTCTGACGGCTTCAATGTTGTTAAGTTCCAGGGTGCAACAAGCGGTATCGCTTACGGTATCTCTTACTTCGAAACGAAAGATTCTCGTAACAATGATAAGTTCGACAAAGGTGTGAACGGCTACATCGGTCTAGAGCAAGAAGTATTCAACCTATACGCAGGTTACGAAAACCGTGATTACGAAGCTAATTACGAAGTTTACACGGTAACTGGTAACGTAAAAATTGGTGACCTAACACTAGGTATGAACTCTTGGATTGATGACGCAGATTCTGAGAAAGACACGGGTTACTACGTTTCAGGTGGTTACGCGGTTTCTGAAGACCTAACAATTGCAGCTGGTTACGCCTCTAACAGCAATGAACTTGATGGCCAAGCGGACGTAGATGCTTCTTACATCAACATCGCGGCAATGTACCGTATTGCAGACAACGCTGACATGGGTATTGATATCAAACAAGATATTGATGGTGCACGCATGGGTTCAACTAGCGCACAGTACGACGAAGAAACACACGTATTCGCAGCAGCTTACTACTACTTCTAAGCTCTTAATAGCTTAATAGCTGATTAATAGCTTTGAGAGCTTAAGAACTTTAAATCTGATTGCTATGGTGTGTCGCATGCCCGGTCGTTACACCATGTTCTCTTCTTTTTGCCGTTTAAGTATCCAACCGATATGTGGTTTGGCACTCAGTGTTATGAGTGGAATGATAATCTGGAGAATGTAATGGTTAAGAGCATTACTGCCAAGGGTGTTATTTACGGAAATGACACTCTGTTTACATGTAAACCGAATCGAAATGGATTATTTGAATTGGCGCGTAAACATGGAAGAGTTGCAGGTACTCGCCCGCAAGATCTCAAGAACAAGGTTTATGCTGAATCTCTTGATGAAGCTTGGAATTTACTCAAAACAGAAAAGTTTTATATTGTTTTGACAGGGCAGATATGTGGTATTCATAGGAAATCACTAAGAAGCCTTGATTCTGTCGACATTATTTTTGATGTTCAATCTCGTTTAAATTGTGTCACTGTGTAGGGTCGATGCTGTAAATAAAAAGGACGATTAAATATCGTCCTTTTTTTCGTTTGAGTTTTTTGGTTCAACCTTGCTTACAGATGCTCAGCACCCGCTATCGGCCGTATTGCCCAACGATAAAGTGTTCAAACTCATCACACATTTGAGAATTTGATTTGTCGTTATTCGCTAATTCAGTTGCTCCATCGACGATCGATATCTTCGCATTCAAATCAGCGACTGGTGCTCGCTCTCTTGTCGACAGCTGTTTGATTTTTTGATCTTCAATAGCCCAAGCTTCTTCTGGCGATAAGTTGCACTCGTCAGCGAGGTACTTGGCATTAAAACCTTCCCCAGTCAGGCTTTCGATTGTCCCATTATGATTCACGCTATTTCCTTGGTGCCAATAGTGCTTAGCTAACAAAGGGCCGATCTCCGGGTTATCCGTTAAGTAACCAAACTTATCGGTGAAATATGCACGAGTTTGATACACGGCCATATGAGCTAATAAGTAACCCTGATATGCGCAAGAGGCTTCATCCGACAATAGATGAGGGATCGCCATTAATGGGCGAGGGCTACAAGCCAATCCAAGAATCGTTTTCTCACTGCTACGAGCAAGAGCAGTGATCTTTTCAGGTGTCAGATCTTCATCCGCCAATTCGTAAAGTGCTCGTTCGAAATAGGGAACAACAAGAATGCTTCGTTCTTGGTAGGCTCTGAACGGTTGTTTGTTATCTATGATGGCTTTGATTAGCTCATCAGGTACTGCTTGGCCTTCTGAATCCAGGGCATATTGTTTTAGCCAATCGGCGTCATTCAATAAGCTGTCACAGAACATGGATTGAGTTTCGGCATAAGCCATCGATGTTGGTGCAAATTCTTGAGAGAAACAAGGCGCATTCATTTTAACATTAGCGAAATGTGCAGCGTGGCCGCCCTCGTGAAACAGCGTATTGATACCATCATAACCGCTGCCGATTTGGTCGGGCTTGGCGTTGCTCGTGAAGTTGACCTGTGCAGCTACCCAAGTATCTTGATCGTAGAAAGAAGGAACTGGCCCATGACAGAAACCGTTTGGATACTTTCCTTTACGATCAAGCAAATCTAATTTCAATGTTGCTTGTGAGTATTCGATATTAAGACGACCAAAAGACTCAACCCAACGCCTTAGTGACTTTGAAAATGGAACATAAGGGTCTAAGTCATTCATGACGTCACCTGCAAAAGAGTAGGTGAAATTATGGGCTTCTAGAGCGCTCTGACCTTTTTTCTGAGTTAAGCTCTCTAGGCTTTGTTGATGGTTATCTCGCGTGCGAACTTCAAAGTCATCCAGAATTGTAAACAGTTGCTCAGTTGTCATCTGCTCGGTTTTAACGACGGAATAGTCAAAAAAGGTTTTGAAACCCAGCGATTGAGCAAACTGGTTGCGTTTTTTGATGAGTTCAATGAAGCCGTTAGCCAGCAGCCACTGCTCTAAACCTAGTAGTGTTTGGTGAGCTGAAAGCCTAACTTTTTCATTACTATTGGTTCTTATTGTTGAACCTAGAACCGGTAACGACCCTTCAGTGTCGTCGCCCGCTTCATTCACGTAAGTCATTACATGATTCTGTTTTTTCTCAAACAGTTCAGCCTCAAACTTTATGAGTTCGGCCTTAAGCTTCTGTGACTGCTCAGACTCAATAGCGTGAGATCTAAAGGTCGCTAACCAACCATTCAAGCCTGTTAGCGTGCTCTCTTTTTCTTGAGGGTCTTGAATTTCTTCGATAGTAGCTAGCTGCGTTTCGATAGCAGCAATTTGCTCGGCAGAGCTAAGAAATTCAGTCCATTGGGTCTGCGCGAGTGTCGAGCCATCATGGTCGTCACTGATCCCCATATAAGTATCCCAAAAGAAGTCTTCTTTCGCTTTATGAGTCGCAAGATACTTTTGGTTCAATTGGTTGAGATAGTTCGTTGCAGTCATGGACGTTCCTTGTAAATTATTCATTAATTTCAACATTATGACACATTCATGGGGTGTATTGTGTGACGACAGATATAACAGAGTGCAACTCTTCTTAGTATCAAGTTTGTTAATCTTATCGTTGAGCAATATTTTTAGTTTTATAGATGTAAATCGAGCAGTTGTTTGTTGATTGGTCACGTATAATGCACGCTCCATACCGCGTGAAATAAGCACAAATAATGAGAACTCTTCCTAGCTTAATCCTACCTTTGTTATTGACTCTGAATACCCTTTCATTTTCTGCGCAGGCGAGTGAAAGCTGGTGGTTACGGACGGTATTCAATAGCAACCCAACTCAACCGAGTTCTCAAAACTATATTAACGATATCGATCTTATGGATTGTGGCGAAGTTGAAGGCACTCTGTTGTGCAGTGACTTAACCCAATATTACGATTTGGATGTTTATGTTGAACTGGAGTTGGGTGACTCAAGCGTCGAAGTGGTTCGCCTTAATCTGCCATATTCGAACCTAAGGTACACAAAGCTTCAGGCATATCTTCGTCAAGATGGCTTTGCTCTCAGTTCAATTCGCATTGGAGAGGATGATTTTGATGTCCTCGCTCAACTCGAACAAGCGAAACGTGAGGGAGTTGGTTACGACAAGGTAGATAAACAACTCGTAGAATTCATCAACTCACCACATCATTCCTCTGAGCAAATGAGTGTATGGAATGTGCCTAGCTCTTCCTCATCTTCTTCTAGTTCTTCAGCCCCTTGGATTCAGTTACATAGTGATGGTGACAACTTAACGGTTGAACTAAATCGCTTTTAATTGCTCAAATTTATAGATGGTTTCGTCATTCATCAGAGTAAACAAACCTTTCAGGAGAACGGCTCACGGGCAGACAGCAAGTTATAATTCATTTAAGTGTTCGTTTTTCTGTGGCTCTCACATTTTTAGTAAGCGTTTACCTTTGCCATTTGTTATACGTTGAGCCTTCGGTAAAACGAGCTTAGGATACGTTCAGTATTGATAAAGGAGACAACCCATGGTTGCAAAAGTAACGGTAGCGCCACAAGGCCCAGAACTTTCTGAGCTGGTGCAAGGATACTGGCGTACAGCTGAGTGGGGTATGACCCCGCAACAACGTCTGACTTTCCTAAAGCAGCACATTGATCTTGGCATCACAACGGTTGATCACGCGGACATTTACGGTAACTACCAATGTGAAAAGTTGTTTGGTGAAGCATTAGCGCTTGAGCCGAGCCTTCGAGATGATATTCAAATCGTCACCAAGTGCGACATCAACTTGTGTGGTGACCACACTCCAGATCGCAAGATCAATCACTATGACACCAGCGCGCACCATATTTACCAATCAGTAAATAACTCTCTAGAGCGTTTGGGTGTAACCGAACTTGATGTATTACTGATTCATCGCCCTGACGTATTGATGGACGCGGATGAAGTAGCAGAAGCGTTCGCTGAACTACATAAGGTAGGTAAAGTTAAGCACTTCGGTGTCTCTAACTTTTCACCGCGTCAGTTCGACTTACTGCAATCTCGACTAGGTAAGCCACTAGTGACTAACCAAGTTGAAATCAACCCATTGAACTTCGAAGTAGCTCATGATGGCACGCTAGATCAACTGCAGATGAACCGTATTCGTCCAATGGCGTGGTCTTGTCTCGGTGGTGGTAGCATCTTTAGTGGCGATTCAGCACAAGCGATTCGTGTTCGTAATGAACTAGAAGCCATTCGCCAAGAAGTGGGTGCAGATAGTATTGACCAAGTAATTTACGCTTGGGTTCGTCGATTACCGTCTAAACCGATTACTATTATTGGTTCAGGTAAGATTGAGCGAGTGAAAACGGCCGTTGATTCACTGAAAATCGAACTGACTCGTGAGCAATGGTATCGCGTTTGGGTTGCCTCTAAAGGTCACGGTGTGCCATAAGAAGTAATTCGAAAATGACGATAAGCCAGCCAACAAAGCTGGCTTTTTTGTGTTCGCCTAACCTATTTCTTCAAAACTGTGATTAAGGTGGAATAATTTTCAAAAACACTCATAATGCACTCTGTTTTTCACCAGTTGGATATTTCCATTGAGCACTTCAAAATTCTCTTCAATCGCCCTTAAGCCAGAGCTTCTAAATACGTTAAATTCTCTTGGTTATACTGAAATGACGCCTATTCAAGCGTTAAGTCTTCCTACTATTCTGGATGGCAAGGATGTTATCGGTCAGGGTAAAACGGGTTCAGGTAAAACAGCTGCTTTTGGTTTAGGCGTGCTGCAAAACCTACGCGTTAAGCGTTTCCGTGTTCAGTCTTTAGTGTTATGTCCGACTCGTGAGCTAGCAGACCAAGTAGCAAAAGAGATCCGTACTCTTGCTCGTGGTATTCACAATATTAAAGTGCTGACACTATGCGGCGGTATGCCAATGGGCCCACAAATTGGTTCATTAGAGCATGGCGCACACATTCTGGTGGGCACTCCTGGTCGTATCCTGGACCACCTAGAGAGAGACCGTATTGACCTGTCTGAGTTGAACACACTTGTGTTAGATGAAGCCGACCGCATGCTGGAAATGGGTTTCCAAGATGCACTAGATGCTGTTATTGAAGCAGCACCAAAAGATCGTCAAACGTTATTGTTCAGTGCAACTTTCCCTAAACAGATTAAATCTGTTGCAGACCGTATCATGAATAACCCTGAAATGGTGAAGGTTGAATCAACGCACGATCACTCAAGCATCCAGCAACACTTTTATAAGGTTGAAGGTACTGAAGCTCGTGATGACGCACTAGAGCTAATGCTTCTTCATCATCAACCAGAGTCAGCGGTTGTGTTCTGTAATACTAAGAAAGAAGTACAGAACGTAAACGACGAGCTAAGCCACCGTGGCTTCAGTGTTATCGAGCTTCATGGCGACATGGAACAACGTGAACGTGACCAAGCTTTGGTTCAGTTCTCAAACAAAACCATCTCTATCTTGGTTGCAACAGATGTTGCTGCTCGTGGTCTTGATGTTGATAACCTAGATGCTGTGTTCAACTTTGAGTTGTCTCGCGATCCTGAAGTTCACGTACACCGCATCGGTCGTACTGGACGTGCAGGAAGCAAAGGCGTCGCTATCAGCTTCTTTAGCGAAAAAGAGATGCACCGTGTTGCTCAAATTGATGAGTACATGGATATGCCAATCGAACCGTCTCAGTTACCAGCTAAACCAATTGCTAAGCCGTACTACTCAAACATGGTAACGATCCAGATTGATGGTGGTAAGAAAGCGAAACTTCGCGCAGGTGATATCCTTGGTGCGTTGACAGGCCAAGGCGGTATTGATGGTAAATCAGTAGGTAAGATCAACTTGTTCGCGATGCGCGCTTACGTTGCTGTAGAAAGATCAATGGCTAAGAAAGCATTAGGCAAAATCGAATCAGGTAAGATGAAGGGTCGTCAATTCCGCGCCCGAATTCTGAAATAATTCGAGACTGAATCCCTTTGCTGCGATATGTCTAATTAACGAGATTGCTACTTAATGACATTGCAGTAAAGGGTGTTCCACAAAATGCCACTCAAGTTTACTCTCTTAGGTTTATCGACCTAGTTCTCTTTACCAAAGCATTATTCATCGGGTCTTATCGAATAAAGATCGTTGATATGTTTTCCCTCGCTAAGATACCAAGTCATCGCTTCCTTTCGATTGTGAACCAATATCGTGATTGTGGTTATTGAACCATCATCAAAATAACAAAGCTCATATTCTAAATCGCTTGGATGATCAGGAATAGCGGCCATAGCTCCCCTCCCAAATATCAATCATTTGAAATACGCCAACCCAACTCATTTATAGGGTTCGTATTGCGTCAAATGAGCAATAAAAATCAAGTTACATCACTGCCATTAATTATTTTTAGTTTAATCATTTGCCGAAATAGTTAGATTAGCAAGTCTGAGTCTCAATTTATCCGAAAGTTTTTACGAGAACCCGATTTTGTAGCTAATGTTATAAGATCGTCTTGAGGTTCGTTGTTGAGTAAAATGTTGTGAGAGGGTGTAATGAGAAAGTGTCGTTGGTTAGTCTTATTAAGCTGTTTTCTTTTCTCTGGCTGCGGGACTAAATTTGCCTATAACAATATAAGCTGGTTTGTCGTTAGCTATATTGAAGACTTTGTAACTCTTTCTAATAGTCAGGAATCAGAGCTCGAAGAGCGCCTCGACTTATTACAGCAATGGCATAAAGAAACTCAACTGCCGTTATATATTTCGCAACTGCAAGTGATCCAAAACACAGATCGTTCTGATATGAATTCTGCTTTTATCTCTGAACAAAGTGACCAAATTAAAGACCATATTCGCTCAATCGTTAATAAGTTCTCTCCTGATATTTATGCACTAAGTATGCAGCTTACCCCTGAGCAAGATAAGGAATTCTTAAAGCACTTTAGAGAGAAGCAACAAGAGTATTACGAAGAAAGATTATCATTGGATGATGAAGATTCGAGAGAGCGATACCGAAACAGAATAGAAGAGCGGGCAGAGCGATGGTTAGGTTCAGTATCGAAAGAACAAAAAAAGATTATTTTTGCTTGGTCTCAAGAGTGGGTAAATACCAACGATAACTGGCGGCAATATCAAAATAATACCTACCAAGATTTATCGACACTGATGGAAAAGAAAAGCGACTTAGATATAGCTCAGCCGATTATTATGAACTTACTTTTGAACAATGAAGCTTATTATCCTGAAGGACTTGAGCCTGAGCTTAACAAGAACATGCAGACGTCAGCCAATTTTTTAGTCGATATCGTAGAAAGCAGTACTAATAAACAGTGGGCTTATTTCATGAGTGAATTAGCAAGCCTGAAAGGAACATTTGAATCACTGCAGGAGTAGAGTCTTCTTTCGTTCTAAAGGCTAGTAGTTATCCATGTGACTAGCCTGTCAATCAAACTTGAAGGGGAGAGAGTTTAGATATTTAATTTCTGTTGCTCATCAGCAGCTTTGGAATAGAGCCTTTAGCGGTCTTAGATATTTTCTGCATCAGTTGAAAACTCGGCTGTTGAATGCCGTGGTCACTTTGAAGCTCATCAATCATCAATAACCACAACCGTGCTGTCATTTCTGAATCGGCTAACGCTCTGTGGAAAGTACCGTCGTTGTCGATATTCTTAAAGCGCACAAGGTCGCCTAGCTTATGAGTCGGCGCATCTTGGATTAGGCGGCGAGCAATCAACATTGAGCAAGCGAACTTGCCTGTGTAGTCTCGGCCAATAAAGTCTAATTCCGCATCGAGAAAGCGCTTATCAAACGATGCATTGTGAGCAACAAGTTGGCTGCCTTGGATAAAGTCTGCAAACTCATCCATCACTTCACTGCAACTGGCCGCTGTGCTTAACATACGGTTACTGATTCCGGTATAGCTTTCAATGAACCCGCTAACACGAAACCCTGGGTTCATGAGTTGCTGAAAGGTGTCGACGACTTCGCCGTTAACTAATTTAACCGCACCGATTTCAATCGCTCGGTCACCCATGTTTGGTGATAAGCCTGTGGTTTCGAAATCGAGAACGATAACGGAGTCTGCGGAGTTTGGAGCCATCGTGTTTCCTAATTACTATTGGGTGGTATCGCTTTATATGAGGCGTTTGGTGCTGCTATCAGTGAAGCTATTATGTGTTACTGCTGATAGTGAGCTCAGTGTAACCCGTCGTATCATCATGCTCTCTGTTGAAGGTCAAAGTATCGTAACGGTGCACAATTAATTCAGCGGTGGTGGCGATAATCGTTCCCTCAAGCAGATGCCCACCAATCACATTGCCATTTTCATCAGCAACGGATAGGTGAACATGCTGGTGGTTCGGGGTTAGCGTCGCCATAAGTGACACAATTTCGAACGGAGCTATAATTAGCTTGGTGTTGTTTGCATTAGCCAGACGAATATTGAGTTGAGAAACACACCCGACACAAGACGCGACAGAGCCCGCTGAGATATTGTGCGCTGTCACTAGCTTTTGGATCTCAAGCTTTAGGTCTTGGCCTCGGGTTAATCTCGTTGCGATAGGAGTGATCATCTTATTGCCTCAATTTTATTTGTATTTCTAAGAGCAAAACGAAGCCACATGGGCTTCGTTTTATTTTCATTTTGGCTAATGCGACTTTTTCATTTCTATAGCTGAAATTACTTAGTCTTGTTGCTGCTCTCTTTTCTTCTTAGGAACGAAGTTCAATACAGAGATTGGCACTTCTTTGCGTGGTTCAAAACCTTCAACAACACGACGTTCAATCAAGTGACCAAGACGTTTTTCGATAATGCACAGGTTCTTGAAGTTGTCTTTCGATAGGAAAGAGATCGCTTCACCAGATGCATCAGCACGGCCAGTACGACCAATACGGTGAACATAATCATCTGCTGGGAATGGGATGTCGTAGTTTACTACGCGGCTTAGATTATCGATATCGATACCACGAGCAGCAACACCTGTCGCAACTAGATATTTTAGACGACCTTTCTTAAAGTCAGCCAGAATCTTTTCACGAATCGCTTGGCTACGTCCACTGTGGAAAGCTTCAGCTTGGATGCCACGTTTTTCAAGTTGGGCAACTAGCTTAGCCGCGCCGTGCTTAGTCTCGATAAAGATAAGCGCTTGGTCCCACTCACCGTCAGTGATCATGTGGCTTAAAAGTGCAGACTTACGGTCTTTATCTACGGTCACTAACCATTGCTCAATGTTCGCTTTAGAAGCGTCAGTTTTGGCAATTGAAATCTCTTCAGCTTCACTGATTGCGCTTTTCGCTAGCGCACGAACTGGCGTTGATAGCGTTGCTGAGAACAACAGGTTTTGAATGTTTTGTGGCAAACGCGCGATGATCTTGTTGATGTCTTCGATGAAACCCATGTCTAGCATGCGATCGGCCTCATCAAGAACCAGTACTTCAACTTCATCAAAATGAACGGCACGTTGTCCGTACATATCGATTAAACGACCTGGAGTTGCCACAAGAATATCGACACCTTCGATCAAGCGGTCTTTCTGGTGTTGGTAAGACACGCCACCGTACATCGCTAGTGATGTTAGGTTTAGGAACTTCGCGTATTTAGTAATGTTCTGTTCAACCTGAATCGCAAGCTCACGCGTTGGTGTCAGAATAACAGCGCGAATACGTTTTTTACGTTGTGTTTCACCTTTACTTAGCATTTCTAAGATAGGGAGAACAAAGCTCGCAGTTTTACCTGTACCTGTTTGTGCAGCAGCAATTAGGTTCTTACCAGAAAGCACAATCGGAATTGCTTTTTCTTGAATAGAGGTTGGCTTTTCATAGCCTTGTTTTGCAACGGCTTTAACAATAGGTGAGCTTAATCCAAGCTTGGAAAATGGCATAAGTTTCTCGGTATGATTTGGCTAAATAGCGATGGAAAGGTTCAACAATCTTATACAAGGATAAGATTAATGGCGGCATTCTACCATGTTGCTTGTGTACTACTAGGGCATGTTGATCTTTCGAGCTAATTTTTGCAGCGAGTTGCTGGGTATTTATACAAGGCAGAGGCTTTGATGTGTAGC
>NZ_JBFSRZ010000083.1:0-11177 GCF_041466065.1 Vibrio sp. 10N.239.312.C11 | reverse complement strand
CTTTGAAAAGCGAAATGTCGCTTAGCTAAGTGTCCAGTCTGACTGGAGCAGATCAAGTGACGATGAATGCCGTTGGTTGTCTGAATACAAACGTCTTTCAGTCTCAAGCCAGTGTCTAATGATTCGTTTGCTTTCTCGCAAAGGCTGCTGGTTTCGAAGTGATAAGCTCGACTATGCTGAAATTCCAGATCTGAAAAACGCCCTACAAGAGCTAAACACATCGAACTTCATTGCGTTAAGCCACTCTACTGAGCAACATAACCTCGTCATTAGTGATCTCGAATTAGGATTGAATCTACTGACTAAACCAGAGCTGTTCAGCGCATTTCCATTTCTGATGAACAATAAGACAGCGAAGAAAGACGAACTCTTGGCTTTGCTCGATCACCAACCTTTTAATAAGTTTCAAAACTTGTCGTTCGATTGTATTTACGTTGTCAAATCTGAAGTTATTGATGTCTTGCTGCTACTGTTCTTTGCCAATACTTATCAAGACCTAAGCCAATTCGTTCTTAGCGATCTTGGGCTCAACACCTTCGAAAACTACCCATTAAGCAAACAGCGCCGTTTCTTCACCTCTAGAGAACAGCTCAATCAACTGCTCCAGATGCGCGATATTCAACGCTTGTATTCAGAAGGTGACCGCAAAGACGGTGAATTTCTGGAACTGCTTTTAAATTCGATTCCTGAAGAATCGGAACACAAAGGCATAGCCAGAAAACGATCACGTTTGATCAACGTTATTGCACGAGATCTAGAAAGGCTCAACCAAAACGACCAAGCTGTCTTTTGGTTCAAACAATCCGAACTTCCTCCGAGCAGAGAACGACTTGCACGCATCTATGACAAGCAAGATGAGCTAAACTTAATGTGTGACATTGTCACGAAAATGAAAGCGAATCCATCAGATGTATCAGAGCTGGAAGTCGCTATTAAGCTTGAAAACAGGCTACTACGGAAACAGGGCCACAAAGTTTCTCGAACCATAAAACCGAGCTGCAAAGAGATAAAACTGGAATTAGACCTCAGCCAAACGCGAGTTGAACTTGCGGTGAAGCAACATTTCGAAAACCAAGGTTGGGAAGTCTACTTTTCAGAGAACAGTTTTTTATGTGGATTGTTTGGCTTAGCCTTTTGGGAAGTGATTTTCGCAGACGTTGAGAGTGCATTTATTAATCGTTACCAACATCGCCCTCTGGATCTGTACCATTCAGACTTCATAGACAACCGAGCTGAACAGATCCAGGCTGTGTTTCAAACCATATCCGAGCAAGGACTAAACCAATTGCTTGATATCTACGACCAGAAATACGGTATCGCAAATCCATTCGTTCATTGGAACCATTTCCCTAAAGCACTCATTGAGCACAGTATGGAGGCTATTCCGAACGCCTTAATCGTCGATCTATTCAAAGTGATGCTCAGTGAGCTAAAGTTATTTAGAACTGGGATGCCGGATTTGATTGCGTTCAAGGACGATGAATTTCATTGGATTGAGGTCAAAGGGCCCGGCGATAAATTGCAAGACAACCAGTGGCGATGGATCAAAGAGTTCGAGCGATTATCTGTTCCATTCTCGGTTTGCTACGTCAATCATTAGATAGTTGCCTAGCTCTAGTCTCTAGTCTCTAGTCTCTAGTCTCTAGTCTCTAGTCTCTAGTCTCTAGTAAATAACTTACATCAATATCTTATCTATAACATAGTCAGAACATGAGCTTTTTCAATCATTTTCGATATAATTAGAGAAAATGCCTAATCTTTAATACGTATGAATTTGAAAAAACTCTTCATTTTAGCTTTTGTTAGCGTCTTCTCAGGTTGTGCCGTCTACGCGGGGTTGAACTTCGATCAGCTCTTTGGTGAACAACAAGTCCGAGATCGCCAAGCGCCTATTCTTTCATCTCAAGCACAGCATTTCATTGACGAAGTCAAACCTATCATTGATAGCCGCTGTGTTGTTTGCCACGCTTGTTATGATGCACCTTGCCAGCTCAAAATGTCATCAGTTGAAGGTATCGACCGAGGGGCGAGTAAGGCACTCGTTTATCAAGGCACCCGTTTAACCGCCTCAGCCCCTACCCGCCTGTTTGAAGACGCGATAACCACACAAGAGTGGCGTGATGCGGATTTTCATCCAGTGCTTAACGAACGTATGCAGAATTCAACGGCTAACCTTGATGCTGGGCTTGTTTCTCGTATGTTGATGCAAAAAGAAAACCACCCTCTTCCAGATCAAACGCAACTTGAAGGCTTCGACTTTTCAACCGATCGCGACCAACAGTGTCCGACCATTGAAGAGTACGCTCAATACGAAAGAGATTACCCGACGTGGGGAATGCCTTATGGCATGCCGAACTTAGATAAAACGGAATACGCGACTTTAATGAGCTGGTTGGAAAATGGCGCGTTAATGAATGACCATATTCCACTGAATGATGCGGAACAAGAGCTCGTTGAAATCTACGAGGGCTTTCTCAACAAGAGTGACAATAAAAGCCAACTTTCAGCACGTTATATCTATGAACATCTGTTTCTATCACACCTCTATTTCTCTGATTTAGCTCAGCCAACACGCTTCTTCACCTTGGTTCGTTCTGCGACGCCTCCTGGTGAAGCGATTCAACGCATCACGAGTCGTCGACCTTACGACGATCCAAAAGTGGATCGGGTTTATTATCGCCTGATTCCAGAGCAAGGCACCATCGTCCACAAAACACACATGCCTTTCGCATTAAACGAAGAACGCCTGAACAATTGGAACACATGGTTTGTGGATGCTCGTTACGCTGTCAAACAACTTCCTAGCTACGCGATTGACGTCGCGGCGAATCCAATGACTTCGTTTGAAGCTCTTCCGGTGAACTCGCGCTTCCATTTCATGCTGGACAATGCACAAAACACCATCATGGCCTTTATCAAGGGGCCGGTGTGTCGCGGGCAGCTGGCACTCAACGTGATCAATGATAGATTCTGGGTACTATTCATCGATCCTGATAAAGCGGATCTGCCTGAAATTAATCAGTTTTATGCCAACCAGAAGCAAAACCTAAAGCTGCCTAGTGAACTAGAAAGCAACACTGTCCCTGTCACAAACTGGGTGAGCTACGCGAAGCAGCAAGCTCGATACCTTAATGCGAAATCAGACTTCACCAATCAATGGTTTGATAGCGGCGTAAATCTAGACACAGATATCATTTGGGATGGCAATGGCACGAACCCTAATGCCGCGCTTACTATCTTTAGACACTTTGATAGCGCTTCAGTTGTTCAAGGTTTAGTTGGCCCACAACCCAAGACAGCGTGGATTCTTGATTACGCCCTTCTAGAACGTATCCATTACCTTCTCGTTGCTGGTTTTGATGTCTACGGTAACTTCGGCCACCAACTGATTACCCGCATGTTTATGGACTTCTTGCGCCTTGAGGGTGAGAGTAACTTCTTGACTCTTCTTCCAAAAGACGTACGACACATTGAACACTCAAGTTGGTATGAAAACCAAAGCTCACAGTTGAGCGACTACTTGCAGCGCAATATTGCACCTTTTGACCAGCCAACCAACGTGATATACAAAACGACAAATCCTAAGCGTGAACTGCTTAATATGATCAAAGATAAGCTCGCGCCGATCCTCGATAATCGCTTTGATATTGTCGAAACAGGGTTCAGTCGGAAAAACGAAGCTCTGCTCAAACAAGTGAATTTGATTAAGGGAGTTGGTCTGCGTCATGTGCCTCAATTAGTGACGATCATGATTGAAAGCGAGAGCGGCGATGAGCAGCTGTTCACTATGATTCACAATAACGCTCACAGCAACATTTCAAGCCTGTTCAATGAAGAGGGTAATCGAGATTACGCCAATGACGACTTAACACTGGTACGTGGGGTTATAGGTAGCTACCCTGCCGCTTATCTGTCATTAACTGAGCGCGATATACCGACTCTGGTTAAAGCACTGCAAAGCTTGGACACAGAAAAAGATTACGTCGCGTTACTGGATAAGTTTGCAGTACGACGCAGTTCGCCTGAGTTCTGGCCATTCAGCGACCGAGTTCACCGTTGGTATAAACAAGATCAACCGATTGAGTTTGGTTTATTGGATTACAACCGTTTTGAGAATAGATAGTAAAAATAGATAGCCAGTAAGCGCTAGGCCTTGGTTCTAGCTTTTGAACATTGAGCACATTGCCTCGAGCGTCGGCTATATTGCCTTGAACGTCGGTCATATCACCTTAATCGTCGGCCATATTGCTTGAAATCTTGGTAAGTCTTTCTTAAAGAACCATTGGTACACATGCTATAAAAAATCCTCTGACGAATAGTCGTTCAGAGGATTTTTTATTTGGCTTGCAGATTAGGTATAAGCTTAAAACAGGCTCACATCGTTAAACTGAAACATAGGGCACAAGTGCCTTCAACGAGTCTTTAACTAGTTCCGATAAAGCTTGGTCGTTATCTCGATACTGCAATAATGGTTCTTCGCTTGCTTCAATGCTCTGACACAAGCTGTACAGTGCTGATAGACCCAAACTACCCGCTGATCCTTTAAGTTTGTGCGCCAAGGACTTCACTTCTCGTCCATCATCCGCTTGACTAGCCTCAGCTAATTCATTCAAGGTCAGGTCACTGCTTTCATCAAACAGCGCAACGATCTGTTTCATTTTCTCTAATCCAAGAATCGACAGATCACCCTCTATCACTTTGGAATCAATCAATTTCACCGGAGCATCTCCTCGGTCTTGGGTATCATATTGAGCATCAATGGTAGCCGTGTGATTAGCCAAAACATCAGCCACCTGTGTGGCGTTCCGTTCATCACTGTTACTCTCAATTACGCGTTTATAGTTTTGTTTGCAAACAGCATCGTTCGGATCAGGCTGTGGTAACAACAGTGCTTTACCATCGAGTTGAGTAACGATGATCTGAGAAAGAGCCTCTTTCTCCAATGGCTTAGGCAAGAAACCATCAAACCCTGATGCTAAATAGCTTTCGACTTCTTCATTGAATACATGCGCCGACACCGCCACCATAGGTGGTATATTTATCGGCTCAGCCGTGGACGTTTGTTCTAGAATCGTTTTTAACTGCTGAATCAGCTCTATGCCATCACAATCGGGTAGATTGATGTCTACCAGCGCAATATCAAACGCCTGCTCACTGAATATAGCTCTGGCCTCTTCTCCTGTTGTCGCCATCACAACGTCATGGCCTAGGTTATTCAGAAATCCTTCAGCAACAATGCAGTTAACAGGGTTATCTTCAATCAACAATACTTTGGCACGGATACAAGCTTCAATAGTCGGTGCTTTCGTTTCAATCTTCTCACCCGCGAACAAAGGTACTGAGAACCAGAATTGGCTACCTTCTCCTTCTTCGGAATGAACACCAATATCACCGTTCATTGCTTGCATGATACTTTTGCTGATCGCTAGCCCTAGCCCAGTGCCGCCAGTTTTATTGCGACCACTACCGGTTTGGGTGAATGCATCAAACAGACAAGCTTGCTCTTTGCTATCAATGCCAACCCCCGTGTCTGACACTTCAAACATCACTCGATTTTCATCTTCTATATCTAAGCTGATAAAGATATCGACTGAGCCTGTTTCAGTGAACTTAATCGCATTCCCAACCAGATTGTTCAAAATTTGGCTGATTCGTGTTACATCACCACGCCAATAATGTTGTACGTTACTTTCAATATGGAAATCGAAATTAAGTTTCTTCTCAGCAGCACGTCCCTCCATTAGTTGGTAGGTATCTTTAACCATTTGGTAGAGATCAAACGAAGCCGTGCGAATTTCTAAATGCCCCGCTTCTATCTTTGAATAATCAAGCACGTCATTCAAAATGGCGAGAAGATTCTTGCCGCTGCGGTTAATGATATCGGCATAACCCGATTGCAAAGGATCTAGCCCAGTATCTTTAAGTAATCGAGCCGTACCTAACACACCATTCATCGGTGTTCGTATTTCATGGCTCATCGTCGCGAGGAAGGCGGACTTAGCCCGGCTTGCTTGTTCTGCGGCATTACGAGCCTTAGCGTGATTTTCCACCTCGACATTCAACTTCTCATTGGTTTTTTGCAGTTGATAAGTTCGGTCGGTGACCAATTCTTCTAAGTGCTCTTTATGTTCTTCGAGCTCACGTTTCGCCTTCGCTTCTCCAACGGCTACCACTTGTAGCGCCTGTGCCGTATTTCTCGCTGTAATAATAGCCTCACCCATATGCGCCAGTTCATCATTACCTTTAACCGAGATATCGATATTCAGACGCCCCTGAGCGATAGACATCAAAGCTGAAGAGTATTCAGTAAGACGTTTAACCACCGAGATATAAACAACTCGCCACACAATAACGGCAACGATAACCAAGCCAATAACTGAAATCACCGACAACGACCATTGAGCTAGATTCAGCGTGCTAGTCAGCTCATCAACCGCTTTTTTGGTACTTAGATTCGAATCGTCGATCAATTGGTTAACCGTTGTATTCAGTTGCGAAAACAGCTCCAGCGTATTTTGCATCAAAAATTCAGATTTTTTGGTGTTCTCATATTGTTCTAGCGATATATCGAACACGACTTGGCGTTTTCTTAATTCTTCAAGAAGCTGAGACATCTGCGCTGAACGAGTCGGATCTTCGACCGCTTTCACACGGCGCGCCATAATTCTTAGATTAGATTCAAACTCAGATTGGATTTGATGAATACGTTCAACGTTAGTGACAGTCTGCGTTTCTTCAATTTGATTAAGCATTTTGTACGCCAACAAATGTAATTCGTGCAAGCGTTCAGACAAATCAAGGTCAACCTCAACAAGCGCATCTAAGGCTTGGTAGGCTTTATCAGTTTGCTTAGTTTCTAGTAGGTCATAGATGTGTGTGACGTTGGCAACTGCGATGGTGGCCGTGTTCAACACTTGGGTTCGGGTTAGCTGTTCTAGCTCTTCCGCAAGTAGACGCATCTCTTCAACACGAGAAGACAGTTCCTTGTTTAACCAAAGCTTACGTTCAACTGACACGCCCAACTCAGCCAGTGTATTAATAACACTTTGGACATTGTTTTCGAGTTTATTAAGAAGTTGGGAATCAAAGCTGTCGACGCCAAGTTCTTTGATATGCTGAAGAAGCGACTCAAGTTGACCGAACAACATAGTGCCCGCTTCTTTTCTTTCTGCTTCATTTCTCGCATTAGAAAGCGTTTGTACCGACGAAATAATACGGTTACTCAACTCAGATACTTGACGAGCTTCGATCATGGCAGGAAGAGCAGAATCGACGACGTTTCTTTCAGTCTTTGCTACAAAGCTAAAACCAGAAACACCGATCAATGCAGACAATAAAACCAACAGGGCCATCACTAAGAATGAGGCAAGTAGCTTGCGTCCAATACTCGCTGAAGCTAACAACATAAACTCTAAACCTTAAAACGTTCTTCTTTACCCATGCAGAATACGCTATATTTTGCAGTGTTTCTTATCTAAAACCAATAAAACGGCAATTCATGCTATCTAGACCTTTAACTTCAAAAATTCTTCTCTCATTACTAGCATCAGTCACCACTGTAGCAAGTGCTAGTGAGCCTTTGAGCCCAATAAAACCGGCAGAAGCCACATCACAAAAAGAAAAAATTTGTGCCATTTATCCGCACCTAAAAGACTCTTATTGGTTATCGGTTAACTACGGAATGGTCTCAGAAGCAGAAAAGCAACAAGTCGAACTTAGAGTTTTAGAAGCTGGCGGTTACCCCAACGTAGCCAAACAGGCCTCACAACTGGTGCTTTGCACGCAATGGGGAGCTGATGCCATTATTTTAGGCACCGTTTCGCCTGACGCTTACCATGAGAACCTGACCAACTGGGTCGGAGCAACCCCTGTATTTGCCACAGTCAATGAGTTAACCGTCAATAAAGAACAACAAAGAGTATTAAAAGGCACGGTCGGTGTCGACTGGTATCAAATGGGCTTCCAAGTCGGAGAGTTTTTGTCGAAAAGACATCCCAAAGGGTCAGGAGAAACACCTATCGCCCTATTACTTGGCCCACAAGCAAGCGGTGGCACTAAACCTGTAGCTCTCGGGTTTTATGATGCAATCAAATCGAGCGATATCAAAATCACGATCAGCTATTGGGCAGACAACGATAAAGAACTGCAAAGAAACTTGGTACAACAAGTCATCGAACAACCGGATATTCAATATATAGTCGGAAGTGCAGTCGCGATTGAAGCTGCGATAAGTGAACTAAGAGCTGCGGGTAAAACCAAAGATATTGGGTTAATTTCAAGTTACTTAAGTCACGGAATCTACCGCGGTTTGCTTCGTAACAAGGTGCTTTTTGCACCAACAGATAAAATGGTTGAACAAGGTCGCTTGTCGGTAAAGCAAGCCACCAATTACTTGCGTGGTCAACCTTATGAAAAACATAGCGCACCTATGATTGAAGCGCTGACACCCGCAACACTCAAAGATCAAATTATCGCTGACTCATTGTCACCTTCTGAGTTTCGCCCGGTATTCAGTGTGAATCCTTAGTGCTATATTGACTAAAGAACTCAAAACAATAAAAACGAATCAATCATTTAGGGAACATCCATGCAAAAAACGACGCGTACTATGCCAACGCATAAGAATATCGCTTTGGTCGCTCATGACCATTTCAAACCTGAGCTATTAAGATGGGTCAAAGAGAACAAAGAAAAACTACAAAAGCACTTCCTTTATGCAACGGGCACGACAGGTTCTCTACTCAGTAAAGAAACAGGCTTAGCGATTAAGAGCATGATCAGCGGCCCAATGGGCGGAGACCAACAACTTGGTGCGCTTATCTCTGAAGGCAAGATCGATATGATGATTTTCTTCTGGGACCCATTGAATGCTGTACCACACGACCCGGACGTAAAAGCACTACTTCGCATAGCAAGTGTTTGGAACATCCCTGTAGCCACCAACCGCGCTACCGCTAACTTCCTGTTTAACTCTTCACTGCTTGAAGAAGAAGTGATCATTGAGATCCCAGATTACGAAGCATACTTGGCAGAGCGCACATAATCACACGTTAAATTGAACACACTAAAGAGCCTGCATTATGAACTGCCCCCAATAGTTGGACACCAATTATTGGGGGCTTTCTGTTTTTGTAATCTGCTCTTTTGAGCCACAAAAAAGCCTTGCTAGTTTCGCAAGGCTTCTCTTATTTCTCATTACTCTAAAATCTAACCGCTATTTTTCTTCGAAGCGCTTCGCTAAGTGATAGAACTCATTCACTTGCTCTTTTAGCTCTGTGGAGTGGTCTTTCACGGAATGTGTTGCAACCAAGTTTTGCTCTGCGGTGGATGCAATAGACTGCATATGCAGATTTACTTCGCTCGATAGTTCACGTTGTTTATGAGCAGAGCTTTCAACAGATTGCATCAATTCATTCATCGATTGCATTAGATTTTCAACTTCAGATAAACGCTCTGCGCTCACCTTCGCAACATCACCGCACGCGTCGGTTTGGTCTCTGTTCGCCAGGATATCTTTCTGCCAGCTTTCAATCGTAGCCAGCATAGTATCGATGCTCTCTTTAATCTGAACTGTGGCCTTTGACGTTCGACCAGATAACGCACGTACTTCATCGGCAACAACGGCAAAGCCTCGTCCTTGCTCGCCTGCTCTTGCCGCTTCAATCGCAGCGTTAAGTGCCAACAAGTTAGTTTGTTCAGCGATTCCACCAATCTCTTCCATTATCTTGCTCACGCTTTGCGCTTGGTCGCTCAATTGGTAAGTCGTGTGCGTCGCTTTCTCCGCCTGAGATGCCAAGTTTTCAAGGTTACGATGGGTTTGATCAATGCTCTCTTTAGCACCAGCACAAGTTTGCAAGGTAACATCGACAATCTGGTGAGCTTCTTCTGTACGAGAAGAGACTTCATTGGCGGTCACCTCAACCTCTTCAGTTGCTTCACGTACCTGAAGAATATCTTTTGTCTGCTGATCGAGCGCTTCAGTGACTTGGTATGACGTCGCATTAAGGTTATCAGCTAAATCTTGCAATGGTTTCGCTGAGTCTGTCATACGGCCTAACACAGTGCGAATTCGGGCAGACATCAGCTTGAGATGAAAATCGGCAACAGAGAACTGACTGTTACCTGAGTAGACAAGGCGACTGACACTATCGAATTTAGATTGCAGTTTTTTCAACTGTAATGGAGTATCAATGAGCTCTTGTCGGAAAAGCAGTGCTAGAGCAGAGACAGGAAGAAGACTCAATATCCACTGCGATGCTTGCCCTACTTCTACAAGATTTGAAATCAGAGGCGCAGCCAAAGAGCCAAGTAACACTGCGTAACGAACACTGTCACTGATCTGTAGTGACCATTGGCGACCTGACGTCTCAGCTTTCAACAAGCTTTGATAGGCCTTATCCGCAACTTGCACCCACTCGCTTTTCGGCTTAACACGAACAGACTGATAGCCACTCACCTTCCCGCCATCATAAATAGGGGTAACGTAAGCATCAACCCAGTAGTACCCACCGGATTTAGTTTTGTTTTTTACGATCCCGCGCCACGCCTTGCCTTGTTTTAGATTCACCCACATATCGGCAAAAGCCGCTTTAGGCATATCACCATGCCTAACAATATTATGGTTTTGCCCAAGTAATTCATCTTGGTTGTATTCTGCAATGCGACAAAAAGCATCATTACTATAGGTAATCACACCTTTAAGGTCAGTAGTTGAGACAAGTTGTTCATTTTCGCTTAAAAGCGTTTCACGAGATTGAGAAGGAGAGCTGGCTGTCATTATATTAACTTTTGTTAACTATTATTGTAGCCGAGGAATATATACAATTATTAAAGTTATGACAAAATGCGAACGTAACATTTTGTGTAAATGACTGCTATTTATACAAAAATAACCAATGCACCTCACAAAACTCTCAACGCTAAGCCTCTTCCCTAACTATTATGCCTTTGATCTAATTATTCACACCTCTATCTGGCTAAAGGTCATGACTCATCTAAGTTAACTGCAGTGGTAAATTTCACGGTTCTCATAGAGACTGAGGTATGGAACTTGCGAATATTCAGATCTTTGCGTAATACTCGTTCAACAAAGTCTTCGTAAGCTTGTATATCTTTCACCGTAACAAGGCTTTGTTGCGTAATTAAATTTAAAGATAGAACAACCCCGTTTCGCGTAT
>NZ_JBFSRZ010000082.1:0-11474 GCF_041466065.1 Vibrio sp. 10N.239.312.C11 | reverse complement strand
CTCTGGCTCTGGCTCTGGCTCTGGCTCTGGCTCTGGCTCTGGCTCTGGCTCTGGCAAGGATTCAACGACATCTTCAAACTGATCGCTACCTTGGATTTTCGGTTCAAAGTCAAAATCAGAGGCAACATTCGCAGGCGACTCTACATCGTCTATAGCTTCGGCTAACCAGTCTTCAACCGTCTCTTCATCATCTTCAGAGATATCATTTAAAGACGATGGCGATACTTGCTCTTCATAACTAGCAGCGATCTCTTCACGCTGTTCTTGGGCGTCGGCTTCTTTCGGCTCTGGTTCTGCTTCTTGTTGTACAGTTTCTTCTTGAACTCGCTCTTCAAAAACTGGTTTGTCAAAATCAGAATTCTCAGAGAGCAGTGAGTCGATATCCAGTTCATCATCTTCAACCGATGATGCGGTTTCTTCAGCGGATACTATTTTTTCCGCTGACACTTCATTGCTGGCTGAAAGAGACGCTTGCTCTGGTTCAACCGTATTTTCAATTAATGACTCAACAGGCTCTTCTGTCGCTGGCAATAAATCATTGTCATCAGAAGTCATTAACTCATCAATCAATGCTTCGTCTGTTGTTTCTAGCGAGTCATCAAGTAAAGCATCTGTTGCCGGTGCGACACCGAACAAATCATCGATAAAGTCATCACGATTAAAGGCTTCATTATTTTCTGGCTTAACGTCTGCACTGTCTTGAATCACTTCCGAATCTAACGATTCATCACTAATGACTTCAGCTTGTGGTGTTGCACTAATGTCCGATGCTTGCTCAGACTCAGCTTCAGGTGTTTCTGAGGTTAACGGAGTAAGTTCGACCTCTGAATCCTTTTCGGACTCATCGCTGGCGTTGTCAAAACCAAAGGCTTCGTCTAACTCTTTATCAAACGCCTTCTCTTCAGGTTCAAGCTCGTCTTCAATGCCACTTGTCAGTAGATCATCAAATGGGTCTAAAGATTCTGAATCTTGTTCATCGGTTTCACCGACTGATAGCTCATTACCTAGCAGTTCATCTAACGTCTCGTCACCTTCGACGGTAAGTTGAGCATCATTGGCGTCATCGTCTAGAAAATCATCTAGTAAGTCTGTGCTCTCGGCATCGAGTTCAAAGTCATCATCAGAATCATCAATCAACTCATCCAAGGTTTCAGTACTGTCTTCCGAAATATCTAGCTCATCATCGGTCGACAAGCCTGAGAGTTCTTCGAGTTCAGATAATGAGTCAAAACCTAGAGGATCACTCTCAGACTCATCATCCGATTCATCTTCCAACATATCATCTAGGAGATCTGTTGAATTACTGAGATCAACATCATCCCCTGTCAATTGCTCATCGAGCAGGTCGACACTGCCTTGAGTTTCTTCACTTTCGGTTGGCAGATCAAACTGAGAAAGGATGTTATCGATATCATCATCAGACGCCAAAGCGCTGTTTAGATTCTCAGCAACCTCGTCATCATTATCGAGATTCATTGGCTCATTGACTTGATCGTTCTGAGCCGCAACCTGAGCGAAGATGTCATCAATATCATCTTCTACACTAGGAGCCGAAGGTTGTGACGTCTGCTGCTCTGAGATCAACGAATCGATATCAAATTCATCGTTGCTCACACCCGCAGGTGCAGTATCGCTCTGTTGCTCAGAGATAAGCGCATCAATGTCAAAATCATCGGTTGCTGATGTGTCGGTATTAGAAATCGAATCACTTTGCTCTTCTGAGATTAAAGCATCAATATCGAAGCTATCATCATCTTCATCATCAAGCGCAAATAGATCGTCTAATAGAGATTGGTCTAGTTCGTTAGAGCCTAGGTCTTCAGTCTCAGAATCCTGTGATAGTAGCGATTCAATATCTTCATTCGACATTGAGTTATCATCTGAAAGATCAAAGTCGGCCTCATCAGAACCGAGTTCGCTTTCTGATGTTTTATCAAGTGCGCGCTCCATCTCTTCAAGACCAAGCGCCTTGTCATCGCCATTGACACTAATGCCGTTGCTGCTGTCTAACTCCAGATCATCGAAGTTAGTGTCTAAGTCACCATTTTCGCCAATACTCGCAAATGGGTCGTCATCGTCATCATCGAGATTAAAATCGAGATCAGAATCATCTAAACCTGCAAATACATCTTCTTCAGGCGATGCTTGGTCATCAAATAACTTATCAGCATCATCTTCATTGCCAAATTGTTCATCGTCTAAAGACAATTCATTATCAAAGTCGTCCATCTCATCGCCTAAAGCGATAGGCGCGACGCTACTTACATCTGATTGAATTGGTTGGTTTTGTGTCGGCTGATCATCATTTTTAGAACGGCGCCCCAACAAGATCACTATGATAAGACCAAGTAGCAGACCTGGAATAACCGCAAGAGCAGTAACTAACCAACCATTTGATAACAATTGATCCATGGCACTTGGAGCCATTTTTGCAATCTCAGCGTTCTTTCTACGCTCTTCATCAAGCAGCTTTTCCACTTCGCTACGAATGCGGTCTTCATCACTAAGTTCTGTTTTTAGCTCATCTACTTCCAATTGAACATTCGACAACATCAGACGAAGTTGATGGTTTTTCTCTTCAAGTGACAATAGCTCAGTTTCTGAAAGCTCTAGCTGTTTCTCTAGCTTGTTCATCTCTTGGGTTGGAGCTGATTGAGCTGGAGATGATTGAGTTGGAGACAATGGCTTTTTAGCGGCTTCAGCTGTGCTTACTTGCTTAGCAGGAGCAACATTTTTTGCATCAGAACTCGACGCTTTTGGTTTTGAAGCGACAGGCTTACTTGCAGGAGCATCGAGCTTAGCAAGGTGCGCATTCATGATGTTAACGGCTTGCTGTGTAGAACTTGCACGTGCTTGCTCTAAAGAAGGCACTCGTAAATTACTGGCAGGCAGCAAGCTGTGGATATTCTGGTTTTCAAACGCTTGTGGATTTAGACGATAAATAGCCAACAAGGTTTGCTGAACTGAAACGGAATTATCAGGGCGTAACTTTGAGGCAATTGACCACAATGTTTCCGACCCCAAAGTTGGGCCGTAAAAACGAGAAGGCCCAGCACGATTCAATTGTGCTCTTTGAAGAGGTTCGGAAAACGTAGGCGCTGATTGTATCTGGCCATTAGGCCCTACAACTCGAATGGAATCTGCACGAACAACGGAAATCTGAGTCGCCATGAGAATGGCAAAAGGCATTAACCACGGCTTGAAAAATTGAAACATAAAAGGCTCAGCTAGGTGCTTAAATTCGAATAAATTGATGAACTGTTAAATATATCGGATAAACGACGTAAAGCTATAGAGATGAAAACAAAAAATGTGTTGCAGCGACAATATTCGCAGCAATTTCACACAATTTAACTAACAATATTTTCAATCGATTAAAAAAGCCCCACTAAAAGAGTGAGGCTTGTTTATCAAAGCAGTGAAGCTTAGAAGTAATCGCGAATCAGAACTTCCGCGATTTGAACTGCGTTTGTTGCTGCGCCTTTACGAACGTTATCAGCGACAACCCACATGTTCACACCGCTGTGATGGCTGATGTCGTTACGAATACGACCAACCATTACGTGGTCTTTACCACCAGCATCACGAACCTGAGTTGGAAAATCTAGAGCTTGGAAAACTTCAACGCCTTCCGTGTTCTCTAGAAGCTGAATAACTTGCTCAGCACCGATTGGCGCGCGAGTTTCAATGTGTAGAGATTCAGCGTGACCATAGAACACAGGAACACGAACACAAGTCGGGTTAACCGTGATTGATGAATCAGCAAAGATCTTTTGAGTTTCCCAAACCATCTTCATTTCTTCACGAGTGTAGCCGTTCTCTGTAAATTCATCGATTTGAGGAATACAGTTGAACGCGATCTGCTGTGAGAACGCTGACTTGTCAGCTGGCATACCGTTAAGAAGCTTAGCCGTTTGACCTGCTAGCTCATCGATACCCGGCTTACCTGCACCAGACACAGATTGGTAAGTTGAAACGTTAATACGCTCAAGGCCCACTTCATCGTGAATCGGTTTAAGTGCTACTACCATCTGAATAGTAGAACAGTTCGGGTTCGCAATGATGTTGCGGTTACGGAACTCAGCAATCGCTTCAGGATTCACTTCAGGCACAACCAGAGGAACATCGTATTCGTAACGGAAACGTGAGGTGTTATCGATAACAACCACACCTTCGTCAGCGGCGATTGGAGCCCAACGTTCTGAAAGCTCGCTACCTGCAGAGAAAAACGCAATATGTACTTGAGACCAGTCGAAGTCTTCTACATTTTGTACTTGTATTGTTTTGCCGTTAAAACGGGAAGTTTTGCCTTCACTACGTTCACTTGCTAGTAAGTGCATTTCACCGACAGGGAATTTACGCTCTTTAAGTACTTCAAGAATGGTTTCACCAACCGCACCAGTCGCACCTAAAATAGCAATATTAAATTCTTGGCTCATTGTTTCTCTCTTTTATAAAGTTGGCTTTACCATAAAACCGAGTTTAGATAACGGCGTTAAATTACAAGATTCGTCGCCCGTTAACTCGACTGCACTGTACTCTCTGCGGTCCCAATATTCTTTACGCATCTTGTCAAAAGAACCCGGCGTAGAGATATTGCGACGGAATAAGGCGTCGTCTTTGCGCACATCATAGATCAACTGAGTCAAATTGTGCAGTGTTGCTTCATCCCAAGCTCTATCTAATTTCATTTGAGGCACTGGCGCTGTCGGCAGAAGGTCGCTTGCATAAGCACGCTGTTCAGTACCTAAAAACTCACAATAACTGTTGAAGATCATCGTAGTACCACGCGCTTTACCCTCTAAACCGTAGCCCGCTACGTGAGGTGTTGCAAAAGCGAGCAACGGAAGAAGTTCAAAGTCGACTTCAGGTTCAAACTCAAACACATCAAGAACGGCAGTGAAACCATCGGCTTTTTGCAAGCGAGCTTTTAACGCTTGGTTATCAACAACTGGGCCACGAGCCGCATTAATCAGAATTTGGTCAGCACGTAAATTGTTCAGTACTTGCTCATTGATCAAATGATGCGTTGGGAACTCACCCGTCTTAGTGATTGGCGTATGCAATGTAATAACGTCTGACTGCTCAAGCAGAGTATCTAGCTCAGTAAATTCGCGAGTATCACCCTCTTGCTGTTTTAGAGGATCGTTCAGCAGAACTTTAATACCAATACCTTCAAGGCACTTTGCTAAATAGCTACCCACTTGGCCACAGCCGATAATACCGACCGTTTTTTCGAATACAGAGAAACCTTGCTGCTGAGCCAACACCATCATCGCGCTGAACGCGTACTCAGCCACACCCACCTTGTTACAGCCTGGGGCTGCGGTGAAGAAAATGCCACGCTCTTTCATCAATTCTTGGTCAACGTGATCCATACCAGCTGTTGCGGTTCCAACAAACTTAAGCTTGTTCGCTTTGCTGATCAGCGCTTCATTGACCTTGGTCACCGAACGAATCATCAGGGCATCTACGTCAACAAGATCGTCAGCGGTTAGCGTTCGACCGGACTTCATTGTCACTTCACCTAGCTGGCTAAAAAGCGCTTCAGCATAAGGCATATTTTCATCGATTAAGATTTTCATTTGGCGAGTACTTTTGTTGGGGTCTATCGACCTAAATGTGAATTGAAATGATTGTGCAAAATTCCACACACGGTGTCGAGTCGCAATTGGAATACATTATAAATAAAGGGCTGAATCGCCTAGTCTGCACAAACAAGAACAGAAATAAGAACCAAGACCTAAAATCAAAAAGCAAAAGTCAGAAGACTAAAACGAAAAATGCCCGATTGAATAAACAATCGGGCAAACATCCAGAACAAAAGGATCCTATCTCGCTCTCCAGGAGACAGAGTCTTGCGTCTGTTCAACCAGTACTAACCAAAGCCAGTACTGATCAAGCTCTGGAAACCTTTCAACTTCTAAATCTTGATTTAAAAAGCTATTTTCTAAAGCGAAGCTTACAAAGCTAGGGTTAAAAAACACGCTTAAAACCATATTTATAAAAGCTATGTTCTGATGGTCATGATTACTGGGTGACCTGTGCGTGTTGAATCAGCACTCACATCACCCACTAACGATTAACCTTTTATTAATTTAACCTTAGCTTCAATTAGCCTTGGTATTTTTTGATTACTAGCGTTGCGTTCGTACCGCCGAAACCAAAGCTGTTAGACATAACCGTTGTTAGCTCTTGTTCACGAGCTTCGGTTACGATGTCTAGGCCTTCGCCCGCTTCGTCTAGGTTTGCAACGTTAATGCTTGGTGCGATGAAGCCGTTATCAAGCATTAGCGTTGAGTAAATTGCTTCGTGTACACCAGCCGCACCTAGAGCGTGACCTGTCATCGCTTTAGTTGCTGAGATTGCTGGGCTATTGCCGCCAAAGACTTCTTGGATTGCACCAAGTTCTTTAACGTCACCAACAGGAGTTGAAGTACCGTGAGTGTTCACGTAGTCAACGCCATCAACGTTTTGCATTGCCATCTTCATACAACGAACCGCGCCTTCGCCAGAAGGAGCAACCATGTCGTAGCCATCTGAAGTCGCGCCGTAACCCACGATCTCGCCGTAGATTTTTGCGCCACGAGCAACAGCGTGCTCAAGTTCTTCGATAACTAGCATGCCGCCGCCACCAGAGATAACGAAACCGTCACGGTCAGCATCGTAAGTACGAGAAGCCAATTCTGGCGTGTCGTTGTACTTAGTAGAAAGTGCGCCCATTGCGTCGAACATCATAGTCAGAGACCAATCCAGTTCTTCGCCGCCACCAGCGAATACTACGTCTTGCTTACCAAGTTGGATAAGCTCCATTGCGTGACCGATACAGTGTGCAGATGTTGCACATGCAGAACTCATAGAGTAGTTCACACCACGGATTTTGAAAGGTGTTGCTAGACAAGCAGAAACCGTAGAAGCCATTGTACGTGGAACCATGTATGGGCCAACGCGCTTCACGCCTTTTTCACGGATGATGTCTACTGCGTTTACTTGGTTTAGAGATGAAGCACCACCTGAACCCGCTACGATACCCGTGCGGTCATTAGATACTTGATCTTCAGTTAAACCAGAGTCAGCAATTGCTTGCTCCATTGAAAGATAAGCGAATGCCGCTGCATCACCCATAAAGCGCATTTTTTTGCGATCGATATGGTCAGCAGGGTTCATTTTTAGGTTACCCCATACTTGAGAGCGCAAGCCATTTTCCTTGAACTGCTCTGAAGCGGTAATACCTGATTTACCCTCTTTCAGTGATGCTAAAACTTCTTCGACGTTGTTACCGATACTTGAAACAATACCCATACCGGTGATTACGACTCGTTTCATGTGACATTCCTATAATTCTAAATTCAGCTAGATGATAACTAAGAAGCCTAACAAAAGTGGTCAGCTTTCCTAGAAATTCGTACAATCCCTACCAACATATCGCTTCAAATCACAAAATGATAGATTTTATGACTTCAATTACTAATGCAGAGCTGGAATGGAATGAGTCTGGCACGCCAGTTTCAGACCAATTTGACGACGTTTACTTCTCTAATGTTAACGGTTTAGAAGAAACTCGCTACGTCTTTTTAAAACAAAACCACCTTCCAGAGCGTTGGGTTGAACATCAACAACGCCGTTTTGTGATTGCTGAAACCGGTTTTGGTACAGGTTTAAACTTTCTCGCAGTCTGGCAATGGTTCGATGCTTTTCTTAAAGATAACCCACAAGCTATGACCAAAGAGTTACATTTCATCAGTTTTGAAAAATATCCTTTAAATAAAGATGATCTAATCAAAGCGCACCAATCGTGGCCAGAATTAGCGGAGTATGCGACACAACTCCAAGAACACTACCCGATTGCCCTGCCCGAATGTCACCGCATTGTGTTAGGCGATGGTGCTATCACGCTTGATTTGTGGTTTGGTGATATTAAGGATTGTATGCCAAACGTGCCGACCCCTCGCAAAGGTTTAGTCGATGCGTGGTTCTTAGATGGCTTTGCTCCAAGCAAAAACCCTGAAATGTGGAATCAAAACCTATTCAACGGAATGGCCAAACTGGCAAAACAAGATTGCAGCTGTGCAACGTTTACCGCTGCCGGTTTTGTTCGCCGCGGTTTAATCGAAGCTGGCTTTGCGATGAAAAAAGTTAAAGGCTTTGGTACTAAGCGGGAAATGATTGCCGGACGACTTAGTGAGAAGCACGCTCACACCAACATTAAACCTTGGTATGGCCTTTCAGAGCACAGTGAATCACAAGACATTGCGATCATTGGTGGTGGTGTCGCCAGTGCTGCATTAGCCAAAACGCTAAGCCGACGTGGTAAAAACATCACCCTTTATTGTGAACATCAACAAGCTGCGGGCAACGCCTCTGGCAACAATCAAGGTGCCATTTATCCGCTACTCAGCGAAGCGACATCGAACGTGTCTCGCGTGTTTGGTCCAGGGTTACTGTTTGCTCGCCAATTTATGAATCAAGCGGCTCAGTCTGTCCAATTTGATTACAGCTGGTGTGGCGTGAACATTTTGATGTGGGATGAAGGCTCCACTAAAAAGCTCAATCGCATGTTAGAAGGCAATTTCCACACAGATCTGATTCAGCGTTTAACGCCAGAGCAAGCCAACGAAAAGATTGGCTTACCAGTCGATAAAGAGAGTGTCTACTTTCCACTGGGAGGTTGGTTAAGCCCTTTCCAATTGACTCAAGGTTTGATTGGCAGGTTAGAAGAGACCAACCAAGTGAGCGCGCACTATCAACATCAAGTAACGCAACTTGAATGGTTAGAAACAGAACAGCAATGGTTGCTGACACTTGAGACACCTCAAGGTGAGATTCAAACCAAGCACGACCAAGTAGTTGTCGCGAACGGACACAAATTCACTCAGTTTGAACAAACTCGCCCCGTACCTCTGACGCCAGTTAAAGGGCAAGTGAGCCATATCCCGAGCACAGAAAATCTCAGCCAGTTAAAAACGGTATTGTGTTTTGATGGTTACTTAACGCCACAAAATCCAAATAATGGTCACCACTGTATTGGAGCGAATTACGATAAAACCAATATCGACCAAGAATTTGATATTGAGGTTCAACAACATAATGGTGAGCGCCTACATGGGTCGCTACCAGATCAAGCATGGACAAAAGATGTCGACACCAGTGACAATTTAGCGCGCCAAGGTATCCGCAGCGTAAGCCGTGACCACCTTCCGTTTGTCGGAAACGTTGGCGATTTTGAATCAATCAAAGAACAGTACCAAGACCTGCATAACTTCAACCCGCAACGTCACTCTGTTGATGATATTCAAACGGTAGCAAGCTTCCCTAACCTATACTGCTTTATCGGGCTAGGCTCACGTGGCTTGAGCTCTGCGCCATTATTAGCTGAAGTGTTAGCATCGCAAATTTGTGGCGATCCGCTTCCCTTACCTGTCGATGTGCTTGAGGCGATTCACCCAAGCAGAATGTGGGTGCGCAGACTGCGTAAAGGCAAAGCATTAACGGCTGGATGGGTTGCAGACAAGCACTCTAAATCAAATTCATAGTTTCTAGTTCAGCTATTCTGAACATCTGAAGTTTCTGAATATCAGAAATATCTAAAACTAAAGGCTAAAAGCTAGAAAGCCCGATCGACATTATGTCACTCGGGCTTTTTGTTGTTCGTGTTGACCTAAACTGATGTTCTAAACGGAGCAGTATTTACAGCTTAGCAACCGCGTCTTTAATCTGTTGGGCGATCTCTTCGTTGCTGATAGCACCGGACTCAAAATCAAAGTTATCGTAGAAGCTAGGCACTGAAAGCGATGCTTTAACGTTACCACCAAAGTACGGAGCCGAACCCGTTGCTGCGCCAAGTACTGTTTGTGCGCCACCAGGGCCTGGTGATGTCGCTAAGTAAACCGCAGGTTTCTCGCCAAATACTGAACGCTCAATGCGTGTCGCCCAGTCAAATAGGTTTTTGTACGCCGCTGGGTAGTGGCCGTTGTGCTCAGAGAAAGAGATAACAAATGCGTCAGCTTCTGCTAGGTCACGTAAGAATGCTTGAGCACCTTCCGCTTGACCAATCTCTTTTTCAGTGTCTTCACTGAACATAGGAACGTTGTAATCGTTGATGTTTAGAACTTTGACTTCAGCACCTTCAATCAAGTTAGCTGCGTAAGTTGCTAGAGTTTTGTTGATAGAGGTAGAGCTGGTGCTTGCGCCGAATGCGATAACTTTCATGATGTGACCTTTTCTGCGATTCCGTTAAGTGGGATTAGAATAACGTAGTCAGAAAATGGAACCATCACAAGGATTGAACGGACTCATTCAAAAAATTCGAATGAGTCTCAAATTATTGGTTCGCTCAAAAATGAGGAGGGAGAATTGTGAGCGAATAGCGCTAGACGAATAATGCTAAACGACTAAAATTAAGCTTGGTTTTGCAGCTCAACCCAAAGGTCATTAACGATCGTACGATCGGCTGGCGTCAATTCAGAACGTGCGTCTTCTAGGCTCTTCTCAATACGCAATTTAACTTCTGCTACGTCTTCAATGCCGTCTTCTTCACATGAAGCTACTGAAAGAGAAATATGACCACGTAAGTAACCACCAGCAAACAGTTCATCATCTGATGCGTTTTCAATGCGAGCATCAATTAATTCAAGTAGTTTTTCTTCAAATTCGATAATCATAATATTCTCTTATTTCACAATAAATTGGCTAGTACATAAAGGCGCAACATCATAGAAGCTGCGTAATGCTTCAGAGAGCATTTTCACGCGAGGCGGCAGACCAGCTTCAAAGATACCCATGACTTCGCTGTGTACTTTATTCATAAAGGCCAAACGATCTGGCTCAAAATCGCCGTGTAGATTGTCACAGCTAACATTAAAAGGAAAGCCTGCGCTGGTCGCAATGATCCACTCATACGCTTGTGGGCGAATTTCCACTTTTTCAAACTCAGCTTGAACCGACTCAGTTCGGCCATCAGGCTCATACCAGTAACCAAAATCTTCCAATAAGCGACGCTCAGGACCAGCCACACACCAGTGCGCTATCTCGTGAAGTGCTGAAGCATAAAAGCCGCGAGCAAATACGATACGGTGATGAGGAATCTCCTCATCGGCTGGCAGGTAAATAGGCTCGTCCGCTCCCAGTTCTAGCTTAGTATTGAAGCTCTCGAAAAAGGTTTGATTGAAAATGTCGATGATGTCTGGGTATTGGTGTGTCATAAGATCAAATTTAAGTAAAAAGAACTGGGGCATTTTGCGTTTTTTTAAGCGCTCGGTAAAGCCCTATCACTGGCAATGACATTAGGTTCATCATAATACTTTACGATGACAATCGATTGCTGATCCCAGATTACACCACTTTGAGGTGAATGATTAGTTTAGCTAATCTGAAATGCCAATTCACGGTACAAATATTCATTCGTCAATCAGCGTTTTTACGTATCCGCCCCATGAACCCACGGGGCGACTTGTCAGTGTTTGAAGTTCCAAGGC
>NZ_JBFSRZ010000081.1:0-12554 GCF_041466065.1 Vibrio sp. 10N.239.312.C11 | reverse complement strand
TGATCTTATTCTTCGTGCTGAAAGATTAGAATGCGGTGTTCATGACACGCTTACGCTTTGGCACAGACGACGGGCTGGCTCAGCGTGCCTGAACATCCACCAGTCAAGATGCGAATGATGTCGACGGGTGAACAATCGGACGACGGTTCTAAGATTCAAACCGTACTGGATGTCGTTCTCGACGGCGATTGGAAAACCTATTGGCGTAGCCCCGGCGAAGGTGGTATTCCGCCAAGTTGGGACTGGTCTGGTTCAACAAACATAGAGTCGGTAGAGTGGCATTGGCCGATCCCTAAGTACTACGAACAACTCGACGTGATGACGTTAGGCTACAAAAAACACGTCAGCTTTCCCGTTACGTTGACACTGAAAGACAACACGACGCCAGCACTGTTCAAGGCGTCGTTCACCTTTCCGTCGTGCACCAATATCTGTGTGTTAACCGATTACGACATCGAATTGCCGATTGATCCGCAAACATTAGAGCTCGATGAAGAAGCGATGTTCTTGTTCAATCAAGGCATGAGCCAATCTCCACGAGAAGCTAACCGCACTTCAGTAAACGGCCTGTTCTGGGATAAAAGTAAACAACAACTGGTGACTCAGCTAACAAGTAAGGAAGGCTGGGATAAACCGATGGTATTGATTGATGGGCAAGAAGTGCTTGATGACTTCTTCTCTCCACCAACCGTCCACATCACAGACAATACAATGACCGCAGTATTCGATGTGAGTAACTGGATCGGCGAGGTCGACTTAACGGATCGCACAGTGAGTATTACCGTTTCAGATACTAACTTTGCAGAAGAGATGACCGCGCAAGTTGGGTCAGACCCGATAGCTTACCAAACAAGCAACAACAGCTTTCTAGTCATGCTTGGCTTTGCGTTAGTGGGCGGTTTAATCCTCAACATCATGCCGTGTGTTCTACCCGTATTAGGAATGAAACTAAACAGCATCATTCAGAACCAAGGTGCATCTAATCGTCATATCCGACTCTCATTCTTAGCTTCTGCTTCAGGTGTCATTACATCATTTGCGTTGTTAGCCCTAGGTATGACCGCTCTAAAAATGGGTGGCAATGCGATTGGTTGGGGAATCCAGTTCCAAAATGTTTGGTTCATCGGGTTCATGCTGATCATTACCCTACTGTTCTCAGTTAACCTGCTCGGTCTATTCGAATTCAGGCTTCCATCAGGCTTGAACACTTGGATGGCAACCAAAGGCGACGACTCACATTCAGGTCACTTCATCCAAGGCATGTTTGCGACACTATTGGCAACGCCTTGCAGTGCTCCATTCCTAGGAACTGCAGTGGCTTATGCTCTGGGCGCAAGTTACCAAGAGTTGTGGGCTATCTTTATCGCACTCGGTATTGGTATGAGCGCACCTTGGTTGATCTTCGCGTTATTCCCAAGCCTAACTAAATTGCTACCAAAACCGGGCGCGTGGATGTTCAAAGTTAAGTTGGTATTCGGCTTAATGATGTTCATCACCAGTCTGTGGTTAACAAGCCTGCTGAGCCCATTCGTTGGCAAGTTCCCAACCATCTTGTTGTCACTGTTTATCGTCGTTTCAGTGTTAATTTGGATTGGCATGAAATTAGGACGCAAGGTACTGATTCCTATCATGGCAACCACAACCTTGGTATTTGGTGCTGCATTGATCGTCGGTAGTGTTACTGCTGATAACTGGGCAACGCCAATTGTCGATAACCTTGATTGGCAGAAACTGGATGCGAAACAAATCCCTCAGTTGGTCGAGCAAGGAAAAACAGTCTTTGTCGACGTGACTGCTGAATGGTGTATCACCTGTAAAGCCAACAAAATTAGCGTCATTCTTCAAGATCCTGTCTACAGCCACCTACAACAAGAAGACATTGTTTTGATGAAAGGCGATTGGACAACACCAAGTGAAAGTGTCACTCAATACTTACAAAGTAATGGGCGATTTGGTGTGCCATTTAATATCGTTTATGGCCCGAGCTATAAAAATGGTATTCCATTACCCGTAATTCTAGACAGTGACACTGTTATTCAAGCCATCGACGCTGCGAGATAATTGATGAAGACGCCCAACAACGAACAAAAGCCTAGCTCTGCTGAAGATAACGCTGTAAAGGCTGAAACCAAAAAGCCAAGCCGTCTTAAGAAGTGGGGAAAGGAACTCGTTTCAATGATACTGATCATTGGCGTGGTTTCGTTTGCCATGGATTTTTACCACAGCAGAAGCATGCCTCAAGGAGACGCGATACCAATCGAGGGTCAGTCGATCCAAGGGGAAGATATTGATGTTATCGAGCTAAGCAAAAGCGGTAAGCCCGTTATTGTCTATTTTTGGGCGACTTGGTGTAGCGCGTGCAAATTGGTGAGCCCGACGGTTAATAGCTTCAGCGACTCCCATCAAGTAGTTTCTGTCGCACTTTCATCTGGCCCAGACGAACGTGTTCAGCGCTTCTTAGACGCCAAAGAGTATGACTTCCCTGTTATCAATGATCTCTCTGGATCGATCAGCAGAAGTTGGGGAGTCAATGTCACGCCAAGTATTGTCATCATCAAAGATGGAAAGATTAGCAGTATCGCAACCGGCGTTACTTCCCCTATCGGCCTGTGGTTAAGAACCTACTTTGCATAACTCGCTCACTAAGAAAAACAGAGCAGAGCAAATGAACCGATTAAAGCCAATTTAACAAACAATAATACCGTGAGCGCGACCCAAAACGCGCTCACGATTATCAAGAATTAGAGAATAAACAACATGAAAAAACATCTGATTAGCACACTGATTTTAGGCTCACTAATGAGCACAAGTGCCTTCGCTGAGTTAAGCACAGAACAAACCCAGCAACTCGAAGAAATTAACCAGTTCCTGAAGGAGAATCCTTCTACTATTTCAGGATTGCATACCAGTTTAGAGCAGTATGTCGCAGGCCAAGCGCAAGCAAAGAAAGCTCAAGCTGAGAGTCACGACTGGTTATATAACAATGACGCTCACCCAATCACGGGCAACCCGAATGGCAAATCAGTAATCGTTAACTTTACTGACTACAACTGCCCTTACTGTAAGCGCTTGGAAAAAGGCTTGGTTCAATTAGCCTCTGAAAACAGCGACATTAAAGTGATCAACGTGTACTTGTCATTTAAGCAGCAACAAGTAGATGGCCTTGATACCAATGCGGCTCTATACGCGATGAAAGTATGGAAAGATAACCCAGCAGCCTTCCCTGAAGTCAACAGACTGCTGATGGCAAAAAGTGGTATTCACTCGAAAAGCTCACTAGAAGCCGTAGCCAAGAAGACAGGCACAGAAGCGGAACTAAAAACAACTCAAGAACAAAACCAGGTTCTAACCACTAACCATCAAACCTTTAGCGCTCTGGGTTTAACAGGAACGCCAACGATGATGATGAATGATCAGCTTCTACCGGGCTATGTGCCTTACGATCGACTTAAAGATATCGTGGATGATGCTTTTTAATCGAGCGTAGATAGAGATAAAGACTAGAAAGAGAAGTGAATAAAAGCCGACTCGCGCAACACCCAGTCGGCTTTTTCATTGTTTGAATAAAGTAGATAGTCCATTTACCTTAAATTTAAAGGTGAGTTGAATCCTAAAAACGACCAAAGTTAAAACGCGTACATTCTTTTGTCCGTCGATAGTTCAAAACAGTACTCTGCGTGTTTTCTAAGGCATTCAAACACTTCTCGATCCAACTTATAACTATCAACTTGTTCCGTTAATATCGCTAGAGTTTCTTCCAGTGTCATACCTTTACGATAGGGGCGAGACTGGGTTAATGCTTGGAATACATCGACTACAGCAACAATTCTACTGGGTTGATCTAAATCTTCAGCCGTTTTACCCATCGGATAGCCTGAACCATCTAACCTTTCATGGTGATCGGAAGCCCACTGACACACCTGAGGCGAACTAAATAGCTCCTGCAGCGCGAATCGAGTATCTGTCGCATGGCGTTTAATACAACAGTATTCTTCGTCAGTGAGCAAATCTGGCTTATGAAGAATGTCACCAGGGGTTTGCAGTTTGCCAATATCGTGAACTAAACCAGCTAAATAGAGCTTTCTCTGCGTTGTGTGTGAATAACCAAGTTGTTTAGCTAGATATTCAGAAAGTTGCCCTACCTTCAACGAGTGCTTGAAAGTGAACGAGCTTTTCGTATCAACGACATTAGCAATAAACTCGGCAAAGGCGACTGTCTCATCCAGCGACATTTGCTGAGAGAAAAAGGGTACAGGTTCAAAGTTATCTCTCATATTCTCGATGTAAGGGGTCTCCATCGAGAACCAAAAATCATCCAGATCAACCAACTCACACATGTGCTGTACAAGATTGGTTTCGAACATCTCGTCCGCTTGCTCAGTCAAACGTCCAATAATGCTCGCTTTACCGTCTGGGGTTAGGTTCCCATAACGATCAGAAGCTGTTATGCCATATAGATAGTCAACTCTGTCAGCAAGCATCACAACTGCAGCCAGTTCCTTTTCTAATTCACTGATATTCATAGTCTTTAGATCTAACCAAGGGGTATGATGATAAAGAACTGGCTTAGCAAATATAGAAAGAACAGGGCACTCCTTTAAAATTTGGTAGCCCTTTTGACAATGGTAATAAGTCGAGTCGGGAACAAACCCCGAATTCAGTCGACGTTGCTCGTCTATTTGCGACACTCCGCAGTCGTGAATTAGCCCTAACGAAAATGCGAGCTGTGCCTGCTCCTCTTCCCACCCCACGCTCAGAGCACATCGATACGCGATGTAACCCACCCTCTGTCCATAGTTTTTGCTTTCAAAACCGACGTTATCAAGCGCCTTAGCAATACCAAATAGAGCCTTTCTTAGGTCTACGGTTACCTCTTGGCAATGTTGATTCATTACTTAAGCCTAGTATTTTTATATATTTTATATATTTAGGCTGCTAATACTAATGCATGACTAACGATCATACCCGCAATTATTATAAGGTTTAATGTATTTCGTGATAGATCTAGCGTATCACGAATAATTCGTGCCACAAGTGGTTGCATATTCAAAATTGTGCGACATTATAACCTGCCGACCAAAAGACACTTAAATCATCAGCCAAAAGAAAAGGGAAAACATGTTTAAAACAGTTATCGATGAAGAGTTATCCATCGCTCTGGTTGAAGAGAACTTCGCATCTCATTACGCGGAAATTTCACAAAGCCAAAATGAGTATCTTAGCCAATGGTTAGCATGGCCACCGCACTGCAAAACAGAGCAGGACTTTAGGATCTTCATCCAGCGCTCGCTACATGATTACGCGGAAGGCAAAAGCATGACATGTGCGATTGTGTACAAAGACAATATCGTCGGTAACTGTAGCTTTAACACCATTGACCACAGCAAACAGAAAGTCACGATAGGCTATTGGTTGTCTGATACTTACCAAGGTAACGGGATCGTTACACGCGTAGTTGAGAAGCTCATTGATATTGCTTTCAATGAGTTAGATATGGAAAAGGTGGAGATATCAGCTGCAACTGGCAACCAGAGTAGTCGCAAGGTTTGTGAGCGCTTACATTTCACATTAGAAGGTATCATAACTCATAACGAGAACTTAAATGGCCGTATCATAGATCATGCTATTTATGGCCTTCATCGTTTAAGCGCCAACAATATCTAAGCTTGATTTTCTACTTGGTAAATTTTGCCAATTGATAGTGAATGATAATTGGTAATTAGTAAGTTAATTAAATTAGTAAGCCACGATATTAAACCGTGGCTTTCATTTTTAAGAGTCTAATTGGTCTCTTACTAAAATCATTTACGTGATCTTTGGGATTAAGATACAGAACTTAGCACCACCGCGATTGCTATCGCAGATCCGAATGTCCCAAGAAAGCTTTTTAGCCGCTGAAATCGCGATTGCTAGACCTAACCCTAACCCACCAGTTGCTGATGCTCTGCTAGAATCTAAGCGAGAAAACGGAAGGAATACTTCTTCACGCCTGTCCTCCGGTATCCCAGAGCCATTGTCTTCAATCAGAACCAGCCAATTTTCTGAGTTCTCGTCCAGAGTTACCCAGACTTTGTCTTGTGTGTAATTCCCAGCGTTCTTAATCACGTTATCAAAAACCAAACGCGCCATCGAGCAATCACACTTAATTTTGCACTCTAGCTTTACTTTGGACTCAAAAATAACATTGTCTAACTCCGAGTAACGGATTCTATCTAAACAATACTCGCGAAGGTCAGCTTTCACTTTAACAAGCTCGAAGAAAGAATTATCCATGACATTCAATTTCGACAGCATGATAATTTCTGACGTGAGGTCGTTGATATCCCCGATGTAGGTATCAATATCATCGAAAAAAACCTGATGATGCTCTGGAGCTTCCCGCCTTAAGAGATCCGTCGCCAATTGAATACGGCTTAGCGGTGTACGAACTTCATGTGGAATCGCTTGAGCAAATATATGACTTTGTTTTACTTTGCTCTCAATCTCCTCAGCCATGAAGTTAAAACTTTTGGCTAGCTCAGACACTGGGTGTATATCATCTACGTCAGAGCGAGTACTCAGCTTCCCCTTACCAAACTGCTTCTGTTTCTCAACAAGTAACTCTATTCTTTCTTGAAAACGCCTAACAGGTAAGTAAACACTTGCGCCAATAGCGAAGATAACGGCCAACAAAAGCCCAATAAGAAAGTTTCTTTCTGAATCTTCATACCACTCAATTTCAGGTGAGAAGAAATCGCCTACCTCACTGAACGCAAAGCTAAACCTAGAATTTGGTAGCTGAAATACTGCCGAATAGAGATTATTTTCACTTAGGTATACCGGTACACCATTCAAGGTGGTAAATAACTCGCATCGTTGACACGGAGCCTCTCCCGACCAATTCTCCAACAGGCGTAAATTGAAAATATAAAATTGCTGGTAGCCTGTTCTGTCGAGTTCTTTATATAGCGAGTTTTCTCGGTTGTGCTGACGGACATACTGCTCAGAAAAGTAGATGCCATCATTAAGGAATATTTCGATCTGGGTACGCCGCATGTGCCCTTCACCAAGGTTCCAAAACAAAAATATCGTTGCCGACATCCCTGCCACAATTCCAAGGTACAAACGAGTAAACATAGAAACAGATCGAAGTTTCACCGCGATAGACTTATACAACCAGCATATACCCCTTGTTACGAACCGTACGGATCAACTGCTTATCTTTTGCATGCATACGCAGCTTCCGGCGCAACCCTGAAACACGCATATCAATAGAGCGGTCGTTAAAGGCATAATCAATACCTCTAAATAGCTGGCAACATTGATCTCGAGTAACGACCTGACAAATGTTATTAACAAGAAGATTTAGAATTTCAAACTCGGCAGAGGTGAGCTTTAGGTTCTGTCCATACAGAGTGGCACTTTGAGCTGTACTGTTGATCACAATTTCACCTGGGGTTTCAGCGGTCGTGTCAGGCTCAGCAACAACAGGGGCTGCGCGACGCAATAGTGCTTCAATTCGTGCCAATAATGCATGACCACGAATAGGTTTTGCTACGTAGTCATCCGCGCCAAACTTAAACAAACTAACCTCACTCATTTCATCAGCAGAGGCAGTCAATACTAAGATAATCCCATTATAAAATTCGCGAGCCTGTCGGCAAATCTGTGCGCCGCTCATTCCTGGAAGCATCAAGTCCAACAGAACGAGATCGGGTTCAATACTGCGGATCGCTTCAATGGCCAAATCCCCTTCATGGACAACGCTAACATTGTAGCCTTCAGCTTCGAGGTAAAGCGTAGTTAAACGCGCTATCGCCTGGTCATCTTCGACAATCAGCACTTTGGTTTTCGACATTTCTATCACCAGCATTTATTAAAAGCGAGGGCAGTATATATACTGTTCATATATCATCAATATTGTTATTGAAGTCACTAACTTACCGTACGCAAAACATATTAATCACTTTTGTACATACACGTTTACAAACCATCGTTCAGCAACAAAATCGCTCATTTATTGATTAATTTCCCGTCAAAAACGGAAAATCTAAACGCTTAAATGCTTACGTTTGCTTACCTTCTTACGCACACTTACATTAAAAGAATTTACAAAACTCATTCAAATAAACTTGCTAAACATTAATAACACAATAGTTAGTAACACTTCAAATCAACAAAATGACAGATTTTAAAACCGCGATCGCATTCTAAAAAATTGAAGAAAACGATTACTTAACCAATCAAATAGCATGTTCCATTATCAAGCTCTCTCCCCCTCTATCAAGTAAAGTCTTCTTCAAGTAACATTTATTCGGCTAATCATTAACTCAAATAATAAACAACGGTGACTTACTGATTAAACAAAAGTCACTTTGTCACAAGGCCACTTAAAGATGAACAAATCGCTTTTAATGTTACTGACCATAACCGCTTTGTTGGCAACACGAGTCACCGCTGCTCCTAATAAACATGAGGTGATGAATCAAATCAAAGCACAAGTAAGCTCTTGGATAGATATTCAAGTCACACCACAAAATAGTATTATCCAAAAGATGGTCTTCAACTGTAATTTCTACCTAACAACCCCAAGCATTAAATCTCCAGATGGCAACGAAAGCAGCTCTGGTTCATATCGCTTTTATTCACATAATGGGGTAGTCGGCGCGATGACTGAACCTTTCACTACTCAACCCCTTCCAGAATTAACAATGTGCCTGAAAGAAGACTTCATCGTCACTAACCAAGATCAAGCCCAATTATTATTTGAAGCAATTGAGACGGTATACACAAATCATTCAATGTTTGACGATCGCTTCCCGAAAGAAATCGTCAAGACATCAACAGGTTGGAACTTCATCAACGGGGAAATTTTTGGGGACAATAAAGGCTATGCGATTGAAAGCACCCCGAAAGGAAAAGTAACCAAAATTATCCGTTCACTGAATCTTTAAACGCTATTTTTGTCGCTAATTTATCTTTAGCGCCTGATTTTTCTTTAACACATAGCTCCTTCACGGCTGTTAAAGATCAGAGTTCAATTTGATAGACGCACTGCCAAAGCACGACATCTGTCTGCATAAATCGATTAAAGTATGAGTTCCCCGAATTTATTATGATGACCAGCTACCAACCTTTCGAACATCTAAAGTGTCCTATTTGGATATATGACATTGATAATAAGCGAATAACCTGGGCAAACAGCAGTGCCCTCCCTCTTTGGGAGTCTGAATCTCTATTTGAACTGACCTCACGCGATTTTGGTGTTGAAATGTCAAAAGCGATCGAAGCAACGCTTGAAGAATATCAGAGACAATTTCAGCGAAATCAAAGTGTAAAGACTTGGTGGAACTTCACCCCAAAATACATATCTAAACGCGCACTATGTCTTTTCTCTGGAATCCCATTACCCGATGGCCGAACAGGGATGCTAGCGCAAGTCATCGCAGAAGAAGAGAGCTTAAAACGCGATCTCACATACTCTGATGGTTCCAACCTCTCTCTTTTATTCAACAAAGTGGGAAGCGTAGTGAGTGCAAACTCCGCTTTTTCTAAAAACTACGGCTCGCCGTTTAGTCGCCTATCCGATTTTGTTTCAAGCGAAGAAGTTGCAGACCAATGGTTATTTTCAGCTCGCAAAGGTCGAGACATTTTGGAGGAAGTCAGCTGTAAAATTGAAAATAAAACCCACCACTTTGATGTTCATGGAAAGTGGTTGTTTGACAAAAGTGAACTGCTATTAAACCTAACCTGTACCACCAAACAAAAAGAAAATTTGATTAAAGCTCGATATAACGCAGAGCACGACTGTCTCACTGAGCTCTACAACCGCCGCGGGATCACCAAAAGGCTCGAATCGAGTATTGCCTGTCGCTCGCCCTTTGAATTGATGTTTGTGGACCTTGATGGCTTTAAGTTGGTGAATGACACTTATGGGCATAGTGTTGGTGACCAACTACTCAAAAAAGTTGGCAAGCGTCTTAAACAGATCCTCGACGAAACATGCACAATCGGTCGCTTTGGTGGTGATGAGTTCATCGTGATTGCTCACGCCCGAAAAAATCAAAATATCCCGTTACTCTGCTCTCGCATTATCGATTCTTTGAACAAAAGCTTCCAAATAAAAGGAATTGGCACCTTATCTGTAGGTTGCAGCATAGGTTCTGCTCATTTTCCAGATAATGCCACGGATAAAGAATCATTGTTAAAGCAGGCCGGAATGGCGATGCATGTTGCCAAAGCCAATGGTCGGAACCGCTTCCAAACTTTTACTCCAAATTTAGCGCAGATTCTGCATCGGCAAGTAGAGATACGCCATAGGTTAACTCTGGCACTAGAAGGTGATGACCTCAATCTTCATTACCAACCGATAATGGACACCAATAGCAATAAAGTTAAAGGGTTTGAAGCCCTACTTAGATGGCCGGATAAAGATCTGGGCAACATCGAGCCTGATGAGTTTATTAGCCTAGCGGAAGAAACTGGACAGATTGTTCCACTCGGAAAGTGGGTCCTTAACTCTGCACTTAAGCAACTGTCGATATGGCACCGAAAATTTGATGATGAATTGGTAATGAGCATCAATATCTCGTGTATTCAGATGCACACTACTTTTGCAGAGCAACTATCGGCAATGCTCAACTTCTACAACATACAACCTAAAAGTATCGCCCTTGAGATCACTGAATCCTCAATGATCTTCAAACACGGTGAAGTCAGACAAGCATTAGACGATATTTCAGCGTTAGGCGTTGAGCTACACCTTGACGACTTCGGCACTGGCTACTCTTCTCTCTCTATGTTGCATGACTTGCCAATTAGTACCGTTAAGCTAGATAAAAGCTTCGTCCATGGCACCTATAAAGGGAGCGAAGCGATTGTCCAAGCCACCTATGCTATCTGTGAAAAATTGGGGCTTAAGGTGGTTGCGGAAGGGGTCGAAACTGAAACACAAAAAGCTTTCTTAACCAGTTGCGGATATCAATATTTACAGGGATTTCTGTTCAGCAAACCTATCCCACCCGATGAAGTCGAAATGCGATTTTTGTCTAGTAGATAACTCGGCTCTAAGGGGGTTACTTACTAAAGCAATTAAATTCCCCAAGCACAATATAATTATGTAAGTGGTAAATGCGAAAATGCTATCAACATACCGCTTACGTAAATTTTACGTCATACCCAAGTCTAGATAATTTATACTTTGGTTGGTTGTAATGAAATTACCATTTAAATTACTCCCAACGCTAACTTAATATAATCATCAATATCCAACCAACCAAAGTAGACATACTTATAGTATGCCCTGGAAAATGATACTAGATATTACCTTTCTTATAAATCGGGTAATCTTGAGTTTATTTCCTTTATTTACATAAACTTAAATGACATGAAAATAAAATCAAGCCATCCTTATAGAAACAGTCCAACTACAGAAGTAAAAATAAGTGCAATACAAATTAACATAGAAAATAAAACTATATTCTTAAAATTAACAATAAATAAACTATATCGAGATAATCATAAAAAACCGGGCGATCTGACATATAAATAATTTAATCATATAAAACCAAAAGCCAAATTAGCTTTCCAAAGAGGGAATAACAAAAATTACAGAACAAGACAAAAAGTAAAAATCCAGCCCCTAGAAATGGATAAATGCCAAAATAAATGGATAAATCCACTTTACCCCTTGTAAATCATCAACTTTTATTTATAAATTCAAGTTTTGGGTGAACATCTCTATAACCTGTTATTGACCCCAAAATTCTGCGATTAGTATCAACATCTTGAGAGAAATAGTGACATTTTAGTTATGTTATTTAGAAAGGACTCTTAGGTTGAATGAAAATCTCAGCATCACATATCAATCACGTAAATATAATAACTATCGCTTAGGAGTTAAGCTATGCATTGTTCTTTCAATATAAACAATAACTATGAGAGCTTGCAATTAATTTATAATGAAGAAAAAATATACATAAAAAGGAACAGTAATAAGATATCAGAGGAAAGTCTTAATAGTAAAGAAAGTTTTGTTTTTAAATATCTTATTGAGCATTCATCGATATCAAACCCTCAATCTGCTAGAGATGTTGAAAAGTCATTTAAATTACACTTCGATGAAGAGTTCAGCTTGTACGCTTTAAAGAACATTATTGCTTCGATAAGAAAAAAGTATAGGAATCTGTGTAAGAAAGCCAAAATTAACAATAATAGTGAACTTATCTCGAACCTTTATAAGGTTGGTTATTTTATCGACCTAGATAAAAGTACAACCAACCGTATAACACCAAAATACAACATCAACCAATTCAAGCTCAGCCATATCGAGATGTTGAAGCTGATGCTCAACACTTACCAAAAAGAGTTGATCAGAGGCTTTATAGCCGTTTGTACCGTTTCTTCATTTTTTTTGTTCGTTGTCTACTTCTTCCAAATCCTTTATACAACGAAAATTGCAGATGAATACAGTAAAAACGCAAAGCAAATAGTAGAGGAAGTAATGAACTATGGCTGTGATAGGGCTTTGTTGCGTAATTCAATGGAACTAAATCAAGAACCTACGATCTGATCAG
>NZ_JBFSRZ010000080.1:0-13389 GCF_041466065.1 Vibrio sp. 10N.239.312.C11 | reverse complement strand
GATCAGATCGTAGGTTCTTGATTTAGTTCCATTGAATTACGCAACAAAGCCATTAATTATTCGTTGTTTTTTCGATTTTATGTACTATTTGATATACGATAACTGTTGTCATCCAATACCCAAATTCGAAACCAACCCTATGAAAATCGAAGATCTTAAGTTGTTCACCACCGTTGTCGAACTGGGTAGTTTTACTGCCGCCGCTAATGCTCTTGACCTTCCGCGAGCTAACGTTAGCCGTAGAATTAACGACCTTGAGAAATCTCTCGGCATTCAACTGTTCTTTAGAACCACACGAAGTCTCTCCTTAACTAAATCTGGCGAGCTCTATTACAAAGAACTACTCAATGCATTAAGTGCGCTCGACAAAGCAAACCATGTCGCTTCCAACCTGTCAGAGGTTGCACACGGACAAATTAAGATTGGTCTATTGCCTGAAACCAGCGATATCATGCAGTCGACTCTGTTTAAATTCCAAGATATGTATCCTAAAGTTGAGCTTGATATTCGCAACATTAGTAACGGCTTTGTCGACATGTACCGTCAAGGGTTAGACCTCGCTATGCATGGTGGTACGTTGAGCGATGCAAACGTGGTTGCCCGTAAAGTGATGGTTCTTCAACGTATTTTTGTCGCAAGCCCTGAATTTATTGAGAAACAAGGCAAGCCTTCAAGCCTAAGAGAGCTCACTAATTACCCATTTGTTTGCTTCAGGTGGCCAAGTGGGGACATCGATAAAGAATGGGACATCAAAGATCACACCATCAAAGTAGAACCTTCGGTCGTCAGTGACAGCATTGGCTTTGTTAAAGGCGGTGTTATTCGACATAGAGGTATCGCGTTGTTACCAGAACTTTTGGTGCGACATCAACTCAAAGACGGTAGCTTGATTAACCTATTCCCCGACGACAATCTTCAAAAAGAAGAAGCATGGTTGCTCTACCCTCAGCGTAAAGCGTTAAGCCATTCAGCACAGCTTTTGATTGATTTTCTATTACAAGAACTTCCAAAACTCTAGCCATTGTAATGAATATTGTGACAGTGTTTCACGAGCAGGCTAGATTATCCTAACGAAATAGAAAGATAGAATCGCTTCATAAATTCAAGAGGAGCAATCCATGAAGCCTATCTTTCAACATTCATCTATTTTTCAACGTTCGTCTACCTTTCAACAGGCACCTATATTCAAATATACAGTCATTGCACTAAGCTTAACCGCCCTGTTTGGCTGTAATGACTCTGAGGCGACTGCACCTCAAAAACAAGCTCGACCAATTCAAGTGATTCAACTTGAGCCTCTTTCACATACGGCTGAAAAGTCTTTTACTGGCAAGATACAATCATCGGAAACGGCTGGCGTTGCGTTTCGTGTGCCTGGCACTATTCAAAATATGATGGTCTCTGTTGGTGATTCAGTAAAGAAAGGCCAACCACTTGCTCAGTTAGACCCTCATGACTATCAAGTCGCGTTAGAAGAGTTACAAGCACGAGCTCTTGAAGCGAAATCTGCACACAAATTGGCGACATCCGAACTTGTACGAGTAAAACAAGCCATCGCTGATAATGCGATTGCCGATGTTAACTTAGACCGTGCAATCAGCGGGTACGAGCGAAGTGAAGCGGCGGTTAAAGTCGTAGAACAGAATATACGCCGTGCAAAAGATTCGATTCGTTATACCCAATTGCTCGCCCCTTTCGATGGTGTGGTTGCGGCATCCAATTTTGACCAGTACGAACAAGTAATGCCGGGCATCTCGGTGTTCACAATCCACAATCCAGATAAACTTGAAGTTAAAATTCAAGTACCTGAAAATTTGATTCATGAGTTCAAACCAAATCAAAGTTCTGTCATAGATTGGTATGGTTCAGAGACTAAACTAATTGGTTATGCCCCTGAAATTTCGACGTCACCTCACCCAATCAAGCAGACCTATGCGGTTACTTACCATGTCGACTCCACTGACAAATCGGTATTGCCTGGAAAAGCGGTCACATTGACGACTCAACTTGGAGAAGCGAGCAGTAATTTCTGTTTGCCATATTCTGCGTTAGTCAATCAAACGGGTATCGAGCAAGTATTCACGGTTAAAAATGAACAAGCTCATGGCGTGACTGTGGATGTGATTTCTATGTCCAAAAACACTGTGTGTGTTGAATCGACGCTCAACAATGGCGACTTCGTGGTCGTGAGTGGCGCGCAATACGTGGTGGAAGGACAATACTTCTCCAATATTCAAGTTAAAAGCCTGTAGGTGAACCATGATGAATCTAGCTGATTTTGCAATCAAACAACGCACCTTCATCCTGTTTTTCACTGCACTGAGTGTCATCGCAGGCCTGTTTTCTTATTTTGAGCTTGGAAAACTTGAAGACCCAAGCTTCACCATAAAAACGGCCGTCGTTGTAACGCTCTACCCTGGCGCTTCTGCGGAAGAAGTGGAACAACAAGTCACCGACACCGTCGAAACCAAACTCCAAGAAATGGCGACACTTAATCGGCTTCGCTCTTTATCCCGCCCTGGCATGTCGATGGTATTTGTCGACCTAAAAGAGTCTCTTAATTCAAAAGCTCTTCCTCAAGAGTGGGACTTATTACGCCGTAAAGTGTCTGATATGAAGTTATTGCTACCTTCGACTGCACAGATCAGTGTCGTACAAGACGAATTCTCTGAAGTCTACGGCATGCTTTTCTCTATCCACAGTAAAGATGCATCGCCAGCTGAGCTAAGACGTTACGCAGAAGAGCTCCAACGCAGAATTAAAACCGTCGATGGTATTAAGAAGATTGAACTGCATGGTGTTCAACCACGCGTTGTTCATATCGATATCCCCGATGAAAGGTTGGCGCAATACGGCCTATCTATCACACAAGTTTGGTCGCAGTTGAATACGCAAAACATGACGTTTGATGCGGGTAAGTTTTCAGTAGGTACTGAACGAATCCGAGTTCAACAGTCGAGTGAGTTCAGTTCGTTAGACGACATCAAAAACCTGATGATCAAAGGCGGCGTGAGTGAATTGGGAACCAGTTTAATTCGCTTAGGTGATATTGCTGACATCACAATGGGTTACCAAGAGCCAATGATGACAGAAAACCGCTACAACGGTGTACCTGCAGTCACGTTAGCGATGAGCCCAGTCACCGGCGTTAACGTGGTATCACTTGGCGATGAAATCAATCAGATCGTCAACGATTTTCAAACAACCTTACCACTAGGTGTTGATATTGCGACAGTTGCTAACCAACCTGAAGAAGTTCAGAAATCGATCGACAACTTCGTAAGCAACTTATTAGAAAGTGTCGCGATTGTATTTATCGTCTTGTCGGTATTCATGGGATTAAAAAGCGCAACCATCGTCGGTTCGAGCCTCCTGCTGACTATCTTGTTGACGCTTATCTACATGAACATGACTTCGATTGACTTACACCGAGTTTCTCTAGGTACTTTCATTCTTGCCCTCGGCATGTTGGTAGATAACGCTATTGTCATCACCGATATGATGATTGTGAAAATCAACAAAGGCATCGACCGCACTAAAGCCGCGATTGACTCTGTTAAAGAGACAGCAACACCGCTCTTTGGTGCGACAGTTATCGCTATCATGGGTGCGAGCCCTGTAATTTTTTCAAAAACCGATGCTGCTGAGTTCGCAAGCTCGGTATTCCTTATCATCGCGTCGTCATTGTTACTGTCTTGGCTAGTTGCGATGACCTTCACGGCCTTGATGTGTTGGTTCTTCATCAAGCCAACCAAGCAAGCTGATAACACCAAAGTCAGCTTATACCGTAAGAGTGTCAACTGGACTGTCGATAATCCGCTTAAAGCATTGAGCGCCTTGGTTCCGTTGATATTAGTGACTGCATTAGCTATCCCGAACATTGCCGTTAACTTTATTCCACAAGCCGACAGACCGATCCTGTTCCTAGATTACTGGCTGCCGAACGGTGCCAAGGTTGAGCAAACCTCAGAAGACATGAAGCGAATCGAACAATGGTTGTTGGAACAGCCGGAAGTCGAAAGTATTTCAACCTATGTTGGCGCAGGTGCTCCTCGCTTCTCAGTGACTATAGAGCCAGAACCGTTCGATCCGGCCTATGGCCAGATTTTGATTAATGCGACTGATTTTCCGTCACTAAGCCCATTGATTGCACGCGGTGATAAATGGTTAATGGAAGAGTTTCCGAACGCAGACCCTCGCTTTAGAAGCTTAAAATTGGCGACGGCGGATAAATTCAGCGTTGAAGCTCGTTTCTCAGGCCCTGATGCCGAGGTCTTACATGGCTTATCAGAGCAAGCAAAAGCAATCTTCGCAGTACACCCGGACACCAAGTACGTTCGTGACGACTGGCGACAGAAAAGTAAAGTATTTGAGCCTGTCATCAACCAAGAAAAGATGCGCTCTGCAGGTATAAACCGTGCGGATATTGCGTTCGCGATGAAGCGAGCGTCAGAAGGTATGCCCTTGGGTCGTATGAACTTAAACGATGAACTGGTCACAATTCAACTGCGAGGCACAAAGAGTTCGATTCAGTCATTGGAAACGTTGCCCGTTCGATCTCTGTTGGGCATCCACAGTGTTCCACTTGGCCAAGTTGTCGATGGATTTGAATTAAGCAGCGAAGAAACCATGATTTGGCGCCGTGACCGTGTAAAAACCATCACAGCACAAGCAGGTGTCGGTCGTTACACCACACCAGCAGCGGTGAGGAACTCAATTAAAGATCAAATTGAAGCGATTCATTTGCCTGATGGTTATAGCCTTGAATGGGGTGGCGAATATTACGACGAGCACAAAGCCGTCAGCGATATTCTTAAACAGCTACCTAAAGCAATCTTGTTAATGATCATCATCTTGGTGGCGATGTTTAACGGATTCAAACAACCCGTGATTATCTTCACTACCCTACCGCTAGCAGCGACGGGTGCCACATTCAGCTTATTGCTATTGGATAAACCATTCGGATTTATGGCATTGATTGGCGCCGTAACCTTAACAGGTATGATCATCAAAAACGGCATTGTATTGATGGACCAAATAGAACTTGAACGTAAGAACGGGCGCTCACTATCTGACGCCATCAAAGAAGCAACCGTGAACCGCACAATGGCGATTTCAATGGGGGCACTGACTACAGCACTTGGCATGATCCCGTTGTTAAGCGACCTACTGTTTGACCAGATGGCGGCAACCATTATCGGTGGCTTAGCTGCAGCAACCGTGTTGTCTCTGTTTGTGATGCCTGCGCTGTACAAGCTTTTCTATCGAACTGAAGAAAAAAAGACAGTAGCAGAAGCAATCAAAGACGCCGTGATTGTGCTTGATGCAACACCTCAGCATTCAAACAGCGGAAATACAACTTCATTCAACAAGGAGCAATAAACATGCGTCCATTAACTAAGTTTAAAGTCGCTCCTATAGCGCTCGCTTTGTTGCTGACAGGTTGTGCTGTTGGCCCAGATTACGAAGAACCGCAAACGACTATCGCAGAGACGTTCTTATATAGCCAAGCTGATGTGAACCAAGACGGCGTGAGCCAAAACGAACAGAACAACCATTGGTGGACACAGTTCAATGATCCAACGCTCAATCAGTTAGTGGTCGATGTTCAAAGCCAGAACATCCCACTTAAACTGGCAGCTGAGCGAATCAACATGGCGAACTCATACAAAAGCGTGGTCGAATCATTCAAGGTTCCGACCATTAACGTCGGTGGTGGTTATTACAACTACCAACTGAGTGAGAACGACTCCCTACTCAGCCCGGTATTTGGTGCCTCTGATACGGTTGAGTCAGCAACGGGCATGTCGTTACTTGAAGCCCAGCACGATGGTCGGTTCTTCGGTGCGAGCATCGCGTGGGAAATGGACTTGTTTGGACGTATCGACAAACAATCCAACGCAGCGACGATTCGAGTTGAACAAGCCGAGATATTCCAATCAGGCTTGAACACCTTAGTCACTGCCGATGTCATTCACAACTACCTGCAATATCGTGGCGCGCAAGAGCGAAAAATGATCGCACTAGAGAACATAGCCGACCAAAAGCAGACTTTAGAATTAGTCACCAAAGTGGTTCGCAGCGGCTACGGGTCTGAGTTAGATCTTGCTCAAGCCAAAGCCATGCTTGCGGCGACTGAATCTATTGTTCCTCAACTTGAAATAGCAGAGCAAGTTCACAAACAACGTATGGCGGTGTTGTTAGGCGAATCACTCACGAGCGTAAACCAACGTTTAGTCGGTGAATTCACCCTTCCGCGAATGAACGATGTAATTCCGACAGGCTTACCTTCTGACTTATTAGAACGACGCCCAGATATCCGAATCGCAGAACGCGAAATGGCAGCCATTAACGAAGAACTTGGTGCAAGCATTGCTAATCGCTATCCAAAGTTCTTCCTAACGGGTACGCCAGGTGTGACGGCTGGGAGCTTTGATGATCTGTTCAGTAGCGACTCATTCGGTTGGGCGGCATCTGCCGGTATCAGTTGGAATGTATTCGATGGTGGCCGAGGCGAAGCCATGGTAGAAATGAACGAAGCAAGGTTCCGTTCTGCAGCGCTTAACTACCAACACTCTGTCGACAGCGCCTTTGCAGAAGTCGATTCAAGCTTGTTTGCCTATGGCCGTAGCCAAGAGAACCAAAAGCGCATCGATGAAGCTACCCTTGCCGTTGATAACGCGGTGAGCAAGGCAAAGTCGCTATACAAAGCGGGGCTAGTCGATTACTTGTCGGTGTTAGACGCACAAAGACAACAAAAAGCGATGCAAGATCGCCAAGTAGCCGCCAAGCTTCAAACCGCCAATACCACGATTGCGGTGTATAAAGCCTTAGGTGGAGATTGGAAAGTGGCGAACGAAACGCAGAGTGTCGAATTAGCTCACGTTAACTAGTCTTTCTGCTCTATGTTCTCTGCTGAATGTTCTTTGTTCTGTGGTGAATGATGTAATAAACGTAATAAAAAATACCGCCGTTGATTACGGCGGTATTTTTATGAATTCGTTAACTGGCTAATGAGCTGACCAACAAGATAACAAGATAACAAGTGACTAGGACTTAGATTCATCGTTGCTATCTGTGTCTACGGTTTTGATCAAAGGGCCTGCGCACTCGACAAAATCACCAATATCGAAAGTCTCAGGCGCATCGGCTCCACCCGTCACCCCAAAACTACCAGTAACCGTTGGCTCCTTATCAGTCTTATCTACGTCTAAAATGATCTCTACTTTATAAGTGTGACCGTCAGGAAGGAGTTTGGCACACTCTTCGAGTGTCGAAGCGTTAGCTCCCACGCTAAGACCGAATAAACACACCGCAAGTACACTACTTGTCATTTTCAACATCATAAAACCTCTCGAAGACTATAGAAACATCATACCAATAATCTGCAAATCTTCACGATAAACGTTGAGAAGTGAGTTCATAGTAACAAGGCCAACTAGCCCCAACCATGGGGAGCGCTTTCGCTATCATCATACTCAGCATGACAAACCGAGCACTTGAAGTAGCTAATTTTTGATTTTGATTTATGTGAACCCAATAACACGCCGAATGCAATATTTAGAATTCGTGACTTGAGGGTGTTTTTCTCCTGCTGTTTTAACTTCACTTCGGACGCGCTTAACCTGATGTGTGACGTTTTCTTATTACAGTTTCCACATCGTAATACAGTGTCATTTTCTTGCATTTCCCTATTCCTTTAAGCACGTATATAGACAATTTCGTTATAACCTAAGTTCGCTGACTGAATTAGGTTCCAAACCGACATTAATAAACAAACGCTTAGACTCAAAGCAAACTAAAGAACCGTCACGCCTTCAACTTCAATCACTGAGTTAACATTCGCTCGCTCGATTATCTTGAGTAACGTTGTCTGGATTAACTCATTATCTCGAATTTCTGTTTCGCAAGAGAAACGCTCCTCTTGAACACCATCGCTCTCACCCAACATAAATTGAACCGAAACTTCCGTTGCGAGATCTTTTGTCGTTCCGTAATACGCTAGCGTGATTTTTGGGTATCCGTTGTCGCCTTTTTTAACCTGCTTTGCGATGCGTTTTTTAGCTTTATCTAAATTCATACAACTTCCTTTAAGGCTGAAACTAAAAATGAACAAACGTCTGGTATATCGTAGTTTTACTATAAAGCATTACCACATCCACTACATGATTTTATGGATGATAATCCTCTTTTTCTTACGTTAGTTTTTCCACAAGAAACACAAAATTTCAATGAGTGGATATTGTAAATAGACGTCAAGATAACCAGCGGAACCCAGACCAATAATTCTGACCCATTACCACCTGAGCTATAGATAAAACCAATCGAGAAGATACCAAAAACAACAGACTGCAAAGTCCACAATGTTTGTTTGTACTTCGCACCTTTGATAATAAAAAACGTAAAAAAGCCAATTGAGCTACTGATAAGCCCATAAACCGCAAAACCTATAAAGGCTTCTTGTTGATTCATAACTCTCCCTGTCAACCTCACGTTTATGGTCCGAGCAACGCTACTGCCCCAAAACCATACGACCTTAAACATTAGTCAAACTTTAAACGAAAAGTGCCAAGCCTCGTAAATCACTTTTGAGTTATCTGTTCGTTAGCAGCTTTCAAGGCCGCATTTAAACCGTCTGTATCCTTACAACCAATGTAAACATGCTTTCCATTGCTTAGGCTTAACTTCAGCGCTGAACCTATCGATACATTATATAACCAACCATCGCTCAACATGCGGATGCCAATACCTTGATACCACTTGCTTTGATAAAACGATGTCTCCGTTATGTCTGACACTTCTACATTCTTACGCCAAAAACCAAAACCGAAATACCAGCTCAATGCATTGCCTTTGACCTCAATTGTCATGGAGAAAAAGAGCAAAGCAATTAACCCGTTGATGGCGTGAGCGATGAATGTTCCGGAGTTATTATCAGACATAATGACAATGAAAGCACTTATCGAAACAAGGATGAGCAACAACCCCTTGTTGTATTCCTTACTATAAAACACAGTTATATCTCCTATAGACAACGAACAACCAATTACCTAGCCAACAGCTATCTTACTGCGGCCTTTCTAAATAATCGTGGCGAGTAATGAAAGTAGATTCCCCAAAACCAAGTAGCATTACCTTGATACTACCTAACCAAAGTATCAAAGCAGAATAACCTTGTTCAGGTTTAAGCCTTGTTATAAAGCACATCGAATCTACATTAGCCACTTGGCTATGCTTTGACCCATTCGGATCGCAGGACAGCTAAAACTATGGTATCCCACCACCGCCCTTTGAAAAAACGATGCTCTCTAAAGTGCGCTTCTTGACGCATACCTAAAGACTTACAGAGCTTAATGGCAGGTAAATTCTTACTGATTGTCTCCGCATAAATGCGGTGTACGCCCAATGTTGAAAAACCAAAATCAGCCAAAGCGAGAGCCGCTTCATTGCTTAACTTATGACCTTGATGCGATCTTGAAAACGCACACCCCATTGAAGCTTGCTGATTGTCTTCTAAACGCAAACAAACAGTACCAATGAACTGCCCTGTGCTCTTATATTCAACTGCGAGTTGATATGATTTCCTTGGTTCTTCAGACGCCTGGGCTATAAACAAGTTGGTTAACTCTTTATATTTAATAGGGTCACAGTCACTTTCATCATAGAAACGCTGATATTTAGCATCTTGAGACATCGCCACGAAAGCATTTTCATCGCTAGGATTCATATCCCTAATAATCAGCCGCTTTGTCTCAATTTTAAACATCGAAAGTTCCTTTTCATCGTTGTAAGCTAACGCCCAATAACGTAACCAAATACACTCAAATCTACCATCTAAATCACTAAAGCAAAGCCGAACTGCAACGGCAACGGCCAAGTGTTAACTGTCTGCTTAAATTACTAGCTATATTTCTTGATTTATAGCTTTCACCTGCTCAATTAGAGTATCGTATTCATACTCAATCCCGATTTGTTATGCCTGTTCTAACCCTTTCAGGGAGCTTGGTGCTATTATTTTATGAAATGGCGTAACGAAGAACATATAGATCTTACCAAACACATTGTTCACATGAACCACGGTATTTGCGTGAACAATCGCGGTTTCTCCTTCAGGCTCAATAAGAAAAGAAACTCGGACATTAAGATGTTTATCACAGTCTTCTAATACAACTTCATTCTCAGTTGAACTGACCAACGTAAAAATACCGACTCGTTCGCCTACTACATATTCTGAACCTAATTTATCTCGGGATACATCTTGTAGACCACCCAAATTTTTTAAACCGAGTTTCGATACAACCCAGTTTCTCGTAGACATCAGAAATGAAATCCAAGTCGGTGTTTGAGTTGCTATTTCAAGAAATACTTCAATAGCAGTTTGGTTGTTGTATTTTATTTTTTTCGAAAAGCTATCACAGAAATATGAGTTTTTAGAATACTCGCTCAATAGTGACTTCTTGGGTATAGACATAAACTCTCCTTGATGATGAAAAGTCGACAATGCGCCATAGCGAATAATATGGGCTCCCCCTCCTGAGGAACTGCTACACTTAAGTGGGATTACACCGGAGGTAACATGTCTGATGATTCTTACTTCAGCGGTATCACTCTAACTAAAAAACACTTTAGCCTTCATGCCGCAGACCAACATGGCAAGGCAATACTTAAAAGTCAGTTACTCGATCTTAATTACTAATCTCATACTCGTTTTTTATACGGGGCAATTCCTCATATGTACTGATTGCTTTAACTGCACCGCTTAGATCATTTTTACCATTAAAGCTATGCTTAACAGCAATGACGTCACAGCCACTAGATTTACCAGCACGAATACCCGCTGTGGAATCTTCAAACACAATTGTTTGGCCAGGTGAAGCCGCTAATCTACCAAGAGCTAAAGTATAGGCTTCAGGATCCGGTTTATGCTTAGTTACATGCTCCTGTGTGATAACAAGGTCAAAAGCATTCTCTAGCTGCAACGAGGTTAAAATATTATCAACCATCCATGTTGCTGCTGAACTAACAACTCCACACTTTTTCCCTGCTAGTTTTAACTGTTCTATGTAAGCCTTAGCCCCAACATTTAGCTCAAGACCATCATTGAGCATCTGTTCGTAATGAGCTCGAAAATGGTAATTAAACTCTTCTAAGTCAGGAGCAATATTAGCATTTTCAAAAAAGTGCCCCGTTACAACCTGCCAACTTTCCCCCATAACATCTTTGTAAATGTTGTGGTCTACGTGTGCGCCATAATCTAAACAAGCTAATGCCAACGCTTTGCCCTTTAAAGGCTCTGAATTTACTAATGTTCCGTCCATATCGAACAGATAAACTTCGTAATCTTTCAATTCACTCTCCATGTTAGATTTTTCAAGCTCGTATAAGCCTAGTTAACCAGTGAAAAAAACAATGCAACCAAACTAATATGACTACCTTACCCACAAAAGCCGACCATTACAAAAGTGCCGAGCGTTTTGGAATCCAGTTAAACAATTTATTCGGTGATGGCTACGATAGTAGGCAATAAAGTAGTGGCAATAAACTAGCAATCAATAAGCTGTGCCCAACAGACGTACTCTCTAATTTTGTCACAATGGTTGATTTAGCAGACTCGTTTTCAATTAACGAACTAGCAGAAACGCCAGCCATGTTACTAGGGTCACTATATCCGACCTTATGACCGGAAAAAGACAAAAGTGAACCCAGAGCAAGAAGAATTAGCATTGAATAGAACGCATAATCACTAGAAAATGCTAGTTTCAAATAGCCTGTGAAATACTCGAAAGTAACTACAATTAGCAGTGCTAATAAATTTGATAGCACTATCAACCTTACGAATTTAAACATATTCCCTCTGATACCAATAGAACAGCTAACGTCCCAATAAACGGTGAGTGTACGAGTGCCATAATGAAGCGAAACGGAATCGGCACACGTTTATGAATCCGACTTAACTGCTTTGTGAACTGGCTTTTCTAGCGATCACTAAACCATGATTACTTGATCCCAAAAGGCTTGCTTCGTCGCAATTTGCTAAATGATAATCTAACCATGTCTGATATTGAGATGGCGTAAAGTTATTAACACCGTTAGATATGTAACGTCCAAATCCATCTGTTGCTGCGTGTCCAATTACATTAAACCCATTTTTGTTTACAAGATTTTCAATTTCACTAGGCGTTGCGAAATACCCGACCTTGAAAAAACTATCGGCTTTAGCGTTTGATACCGTGCCATGTTTATTTAACTCTAGAAGCACCTCCGGAGTGACTAGCTCTGGAAATTGTTGGGCAAACATACCAGCGACAAAGAAACGTGAAATATAGGCTATGGCTAGTACACCATTTGGCTTTAAAATCCTTAGTGCTTCATTAACCGCAAGCTCTCTTTCATGCAGAGTTTTTAGGTGGTACAAGGGCCCAAGAATTACACAAACGTCTTGAGAGCTACTTTCGATAAATGACACATCACAAGCATTACCCTCAAACACTTTTAACTCAAGACCTTCAGATTTTACTTTAGTATTTAAAATCTTCACTTGGTCAGGCGCAAGTTCTACTGCTGTAACATCACAACCTAATTTTGCAAAATGTAAGGAATAGCGCCCCGTTGCTGCTCCTAACTCACATACTGATTTTCCTTTAAGTAAATAAGGTGTGAGTTTATGTATCGTAGTATCAAACTCTAACTGAGCAATATATTGCCGAGTTAGCCTTTCATCTTCGTTTGCACCCGTATATTGGGCTATCAATTCTTCCATTGTTCACATCCCCTTTGCCAGTGAGCACCCAATTAAGTAGCTGACAACGCTACCACTACACAGTCGACTTAAATTTGTTATTAGAACGATACTTAAAGGTATCGCCCTAACAAAAAACCACTTTAGTCTTCATGTCGTAGACCAAAATGGTAAAGTCTTACTTCATAAGTAAGTAACCCTAACTAAACTATTGACTACAATAGCAAATATGCCACTCATGCGTATAGGCGTTGAAGCTAGTAGCGAGTAGCGAAAAATAGCTAGCTGGTCTATAAAATTGCTATCGCTTGTTATAAGCGAACTAGCTTGACCGTATTACTTATTTTTATTGTTCAGCCCAGACTCTAGTGCTGCTGCCTTAGTTTTAGCTGACTCTTCATAAGCATTAAATACATCGCTATTTTTACGACCGCTAAAGTGCAGAAAACTATGAATAATAAGCATAAAGAAGGATATCAACACAACAAATATGGGCGCTAAACCGAACCCATCAATGTTCATTGATAAAAGACCTATAACAAAAAACACACTCGATATAAGTGCAACCGATTTACTGCGAGATGATGAGCCCATAAGGGCTTTGTTGCGTAATTAAATTTAAAGATAGAACAACCCCGTTTCGCGTATTT